>NZ_JAAGPG010000410.1:0-7860 GCF_017104665.1 Burkholderia sp. Se-20378
GGTGAACGATGTGAGCGGCGACGGGAGACGCGTGGACGGGGAAGGGGACAGAGGGGTGATGGAACGGTGGGCAGACGACAGACCCGTCGAGGTCGAGGTCGACAGCGAAGTGACCGAGCTATTGGTCGACGAGAGGCCGGTCGAGAGCGAACCGATCGAGCTGTTGGCCGACGACAGGCCCGTCGACGTGGAAGTCGACAGCGACGTCACCGAGCTATTCGTCGAGCTGAGGCCGGTGGAAAGCGAACCGATCGAGCTGGTGGCCGACGACAGACCCGTCGACGTGGAAGTCGACAGCGACGTCACCGAGCTATTCGTCGAGCTGAGGCCGGTGGAAAGCGAACCGATCGAGCTGGTAGCCGACGACAGGCCAGTCGACGTGGAAGTCGACAGCGAACCGATCGAGCTGTTGGCCGACGAGATTCCGGTCGAGAGGCTGGCACTGCTGGTGCTGAGCTGTGCGACCGTCACGGCGTCAGTCGGGGCGGAGCCATCCGCCACGTTCGTGATGCGCCGGTTGGTTGCAGCCGTGCCGCCGCCGACCGAGACTTCGCCACCGTTGGCTGTCTGACCCGTGGCGTAGGCCGCCGTCGTCGGGGCTGCCGCGCCCGTCACGCTGCCGCTGCCGATCGCAACCGCACCCGTGTACTGAGCGGTCGATTTGTAGCCGATCGCAACCGAGTTGGCGCCGGTTGCACTGGACAGCGTGCCCAGCGCAACGGATCGCGTATTCGTCGCAACCGCTCCGGAACCGATCGCCAAAGCCTGCTGCGCAGTGGCCGTGGCCGTGTCACCCAGTGCCACGCTGGCCAGTGCGGTGGCCGTGGAGTTATTACCGATGGCAACGGCTTGCTGCCCCGCGAGTCCATTGACACCGATCGCGACAGCCGCGACGGCCGTGGTGCTCGCGTTTCTGCCGATCGCAGTCGAGTCTTGCGCGGCGGCGGACGCGGCATTGCCGATCGCTATTGCATAAAGGCCCGGTGCAGCTGCGTTGTTGCCAACCGCGACACTGCTGCCGCCTGCGGCAGTTGCACCCACGCCGGCGGCGAGCGCGTTGACGCCCGTTGCACCGTCGTTGTTGTAGTTGGCCTGCTGCGTGCCGCCGTCGTTGACGCTGTAGTAGTGCGTCTTCGCGGTACTGATCGCAGTCGAGGTCGAGGTGGACAGCGAGGCGACGGAGCTGTTGCTCGAACTGAGGCCTGTCGACAGCGAGCCGATGCCGGTCGAGGTCGAGGTGGACAGCGAGCCGATCGAGCTGGTGGCCGACGACAGACCGGTCGACGTGGAGGTCGACAGCGAGATGACCGAGCTATTGGTCGACGAGAGGCCGGTGGACAGCGAGCCGATCGAGCTGGTGGCCGACGACAGACCGGTCGACGTGGAGGTCGACAGCGAAGTGACCGAGCTATTGGTCGACGAGAGGCCGGTGGACAGCGAGCCGATCGAGCTGGTGGCCGACGACAGGCCGGTCGACGTGGAGGTCGACAGCGACGTGATCGAGCTGGTGGCCGACGACAGACCCGTCGAGGTCGACGTGGACAGCGACGTGATCGAGCTGTTAGCCGACGACAGGCCGGTCGACGTGGAGGTCGACAGCGAGGTGACCGAGCTATTGGTCGACGAGAGGCCGGTCGACAGTGAGCCGATCGAGCTGTTGGCCGACGAGAGACCCGTCGACGTAGAAGTCGAGAGCGACGTGATCGAGCTGTTGGCCGACGACAGACCGGTCGACGCCGATGTCGACAGGCTCGTGATGTTCGACGTCGTCGTGCTTGCCACCGCGTAGAGCTGGCTGCCGTTGATCGCATCGGTGCTGGTCGCGCTGACGAGGCCTGCGGCAACGTTCTGGATTCGGCGTTCCGCGTTGACCTGACCGACGCTGACAATGCCGCCCGCCGCCGCCCCGGCCTGGAAGTTGCCGAACGTCTGGCCGCCGATCGTGGTGCTGGTGACGGTGGAGTTGCCGCCGCTCGTCGCCGACGCGGTGCTGTTCGTCACCGAGCTGCTGCCGAGCGCAACCGAGTTCGCGACGTTCGCGGTCGAGCCGACGCCGATGGCGATGGCGTTGGTGGTCGTTGCATTGGCGTTTTGCGCGAATGCAACGGAACCCGCACCCGAAGCAGTCGAATTCGAGCCGAAGGCCGTTGCGTAAGAGTTCGACGCCACGGCTGCCGAGCCGACAGCCACGGCGCCGGAGCTGCCGCTGGCCGTTGAGCCGTTACCGAGCGCAACCGCGTCCGAGCCGCTAGCCACCGTGGTGGCCGCGAAGCTGCCGACGTTACCCATCGCGATTGCACCCGTGCCCGTCGACGTGGCCGCATTACCGACCGAGATCGACCCGTTCGTGCCCGTGGCCGATGCCCCGCGGCCAACCGCGACGGAAGTATTGTTCGCCGTGCTGTTGGTGCCGAAAGCGACGGAGTCGGTGCCGCTGGCGGTCGCGTTGTTGCCGATTGCGTTCGCGCCGCTGGCGGACGCATTCGAGAACCGGCCGAGCGCGATCGAGTTGGTGCCGGACGCCACGGCGCCGCCCGTGCCCGAGCTGTTGCCGCCGCCGATTGCGATCGCGCTGGAGCCCGACGCTGTGGTGTCGTTGCCGACGGCAGTCGCGCCCGTGTTCAGTGCCTTCGCGCCGGAGCCGATGCCGATCGCACTTGCGCCGGTAGCCGTCGTGGCCTGACCGAATGCCTGGGAATAGTTGCCCGATGCCGTCGCGTTCGCGCCGATCGCGATGGACGTTGCGCCGCTGGCCGTCGTCGTGCTGCCGCTATTGCCACCGATCGCGATCGCCTGTCCGCCGCTTGCGACGACGCTGCTCCCGCCGCCATTGCCCGCCGCATACTGCGCATGCGCAACGTTGCCGGTGGCTGCCCCCGCTACGAGCACAGCGGCCGCGACGGCCTTGACGACGGCCGACTTGTTCGGCTTGCCACGTGCCGAGTCGTGTTCCGATGCGGCGACCCACGCGCCCAGGGCTTCGTTCCAGATCGAGCGGTATGTGCGGTTCATGTCCTGCTACCTCCAAATATGCACGCCACACACCGGTCTCTTTCGTTAGAGGAATACTCCGTGCGCTCGCGCGAATCTCAAAATTGATGGGCGGAGTTTATTGGAGGAGGATTTTTCAGATTGATAAAAAGTGATAAATAGCGGGTTTTGAAAGTTAAAGGATGGTTAATACATCGCGTTTTGATGTATCGGCTAAGAATGTATTGGAAAGTTGTAAGAATGTTTAATGTAGGGTTTGAGGTCGGCCTGAGTTTTTCTGTTTTTCTCATAAGAATCATGGTGTTGCATGAGTTTCGTGCGTTGGGTTACACATTGGGCAGGATCAATAGTAAGACAAATGAAATAGCAAACGTTTGCGAGATAAGTGATCCTTTCGTTTTTGTAATGTCGGTGGTCGTGCTAATGGATAATATGATTGCTATTTTGTTAATTTGTTAATTCGCGGCTTGATGGTCGATTTTCTGCTGATTTTCTGGATTATCTATAAATCAATTTAATCTGAAATTCGGAACGTCGGGCTGTGCTGATTTGCGCATCTCGTCCGCTGCGATGGCCCGCGCGACGGGCGTTCCGGGCCGGCTGGCTCGTCGAATTTGTAAAAAAGTGCTACGGGGAGGTGGATCGGACCGTCACCATTCGCCTTTCGAATTTGTCCTATTGACTATTTCGTCGATGGTGACAATCGGACGGGGTTCGAAAACAGGGCGAATCCGTCAGGGAGGCGTGACCTGCGTCGGCGGTGCGCCTGCTGGCGACAGGTTGTCAAAAACGCAGTCGGGCGTCGACCGTGGCGTCCCCGATTCGTCAAATCCCGGGTGTGACAATCTGTCCGCGCGCGCCGAAGCGCTGGAAAAAAGGGCGAGAGTGAGTGTGTCGGGGACGCCACACCCGGCAGGGGGCAGGTCGGTGCGGGATTCAGGCGGCCCGGCGTTTCGATCGCCGAGCGGGCGTTGCCCGGTTGCCCGACCTGGCAACCGGGCACCTGGGCAACCGGACGCTTGCCCGGACCGGCTTCCTTACTTCTTGAGAAACCGCAGCGCAAACCGCGCCATGCGCGGTACGAACATCGGGCGCAGCAGGCGCTTGTCGTAGCCGGCCATTCGCCGGTCGTTCTCGGCGAGGCACAGTTCGATCAGCTCGCGCGGGTTGAGCGCGTCGCCGATGTCGCCGGTGCCGGTCGCCGGGAAGTTCGCGTCACGTGCGACGCCGTCGGAATCGATGCCGCGCGCGATGCCGATGCGCTCCCGGATCAAGTGCACCCACACGGCCGCGACCCGTGCGAAGAACCACGGCCGGCGCCACCACGGGAGCGAGCGCCAGTACCACGCATACCAGTTCACGAAGAACAGGATGTGGCGGCCTTCTTCCTGGATCACCGGCTCGAAGGTGTCGACGAGTTCGGGCGGGAAATAGCCGGAGCGCTGCGCGGAACGGAACAGGCCGAACGCGAAGAAGCTGTCGATGCATTCGCTGAAGCCCGTGACGACCCACCACCACTCGGGATCTTTCGGCGCAGGGTATGCCGGCTCGGGAGCGAGCCGGATGCCGTATGCCTCGACGAGCTTCGACAGCACGACCTTGTGGCGCGCTTCCTCGCCGCCGTCCATCTCGAGTGCGCGGCGCAGCAGCGGATTGCCGATCGTCGCCGCATAGGTCGCCACGCGGATCGATGCGCGGCCTTCGGTCTGCACCGCGATGTCCCAGATCGGCAGCGACGTGAGCCGTTTGAGCTCGGCGGGCTTGAGCGCCGGCCAGTCGATTACCGCCGGCTTGTACGGGTTGTGTGTGTCGAGCAGCATGCGACAGAACATCTGCATGTGCGCATCGGAACCGATCCGTACCGTACCTTGCTTTTCGAAGGTCCAGTTGCGCATTGCGTGATCTGCGGCTGCATGCTCTTCCTGCAGCGTGTCACTCATGGCTGTTGTCATACGTTTACGGGTCGAAAGATTCTTGCATAGCTTCCGTAAACGCGTATTTTCGAGCGGCCACGTGCACGCCGGCCAGGCGTGCGTCACGCGTTCGTGTCGACCCAGAGGCGGCCCCAGCGGGACGCGTAGGCCAGCGCGTGCTCTTCCTCGAAGAAGAAATCGATCGCGTCGAACGAAACGGCGCGCGGCGACGGGCCGCCGCTCGCCTTCTCGATCGTCAGGTTGGCGGCGAACAGCCCGTTCGGCAACCGGGCGGCAGCGGGGGCAACTTCGTAGCCCTTGTAGCGGATCGTACGGTTCATGGCGTGCGCGGAGAAAGTTCGGAGGTTCAGCGTACGAAAACCCGCCCGCGGCGTGAACGAATCTTTCGGCCAATGCAAATCACGCAGCGGGCCGAATCGTTATCGGCACGGGTCGCGGGGAAGGGCAAGCGCGGAGAAGCGTCGGCGTGCACGGCGCGCGGCCGTTGGTCCGAATGTGCACCGCCCGCGCCGGCGAACGTGGTCGGCCAGGCGCGGGCGGTGGAAGGCGGGGAAATTACTGGTTGGCGATCTTCAGGACGGGCGCAAGCGCGTCGACCGATGCCGCATGCGAAGCCGCGCGATGCGATGCGAACGCGAGCGCGAATTCGGCCGCCTGCGCGCCGACCGTCTCGAGCTGGGCGACGACCTTCGAATCCGAGCAGCTGTCGGCGCTGTCGAAGCGCGTTTCGAGCGTATTCACGGTCGCACCGAACGGCGTCGGCCAGCCGCGCAGCGCATGCACGATCGAACGCAGCGACGTCAGCACGGTGCCGGCCGCCTGCCAGCCGTACGCGGTGACGATCAGGCCGACCGCGCGGCCGTCGAGATAGGGGCGATCGTCCGCGCGCAGCTCCTCGAGCGTGTCGAGTGCGTTCTTCACGAGGCCGGAGACGCCGCCGTGATAGCCGGGCGTCGCGATGATGATCGCGTCGGCCTGGCGCACGGCGTCGATCAGGTCGCGCTGCGCGTCGGTCAGCGTTTTGTGTTCGGGCGCGTAGTGCGGCAGCGTATGCAGGAACGGGCCGTCGAACAGCCGCGTGCGTGCGCCGGCCGCCTGCGCACCGCGCAACGCGAACGACAGCGCGCGTTCGGTCGACGACGCTGCCCGGGTGGTACCGCCAATGCCGACGACGAACGGGCGGCGGTGTTGATCGAATGCAGTCAAGGGGCGCTCCTTGGGGATGGCTTGCCCGGCTAAGCACAGGCTTAAAACCAGATGGTAACGACCCCGCCGCCACTCTGAAAACGACTTTTCGTTCTATCGATATGCCGCAAGGCAGGGGCAATCGTGTGCGCGGCCGCCCAGATCGATAGCAGAAATGCTTGGTTGGGGCAGCGGGCCGTGGTCGATAAGATGGGCCCGTCTCCTCCATGATGTCTCTACTGACATGGGTTGGCCCCGCCGCGCGGATGCAGGCGGGGCTTTTTTTCGTCCTGGTCAGGAAAGGGGGCGCGATGCGCCGGGCGCTTGCCCGTTACTCGAACACCGGCCGGAAGAAGCTGCGCTCGTAGCTGACGATGCAGCGTGTTTCCTCGGCGTAGCGGAACGCGGCCTGGCACGCCGGATCGTCCATCGAGCGTTCGCGGTAGCGCTCGTATTCGGCGAGGCTCGGGAACGAGAACATCGCGAGCGCGATGTTGTTCGCCCCTTCGGATGGCAGGAAGTAGCCGTGATGCGTGCCGCCGAACTGCTCGACGAGCGGAATCCACATCTTGCCGTACGTTTCGAACTGGTCGAGCTTGTACGGATCGACGACGTAGCGAAGGAAGCAGGTGATCATGAGCGCGCTCGATGAAGGAAGGAATCCGCGAGTCTGGAAGGTGCCGCCGCATGTGTCAACGGTGCTCGCCGACGCGTGATCCGGCCGCCGGTCGCGTTGCTTGCGCAAACAACGATCGGCGCGCTTTCATGCGTTCGCAACGATGCACGCGGCGCCGCGGCACGCACGGTTTAGATCGTCTCTCCCGCACGCATTTCCCCAAACTTTTACGACATTTTTTCTTGCGAGGGCGGTTGGCGCGCTCATAGACTTCGGGCATCCCAACCACGGAGCAAGGCAATGTCGATACCCTGGAACGCGATCGCCGAACGGTCTCCCGCCGCGCCGCCTTCGGTGTGCGCCGATCGGGTGATCGTGCGGCGTTTCGATCCGGCCTTCGACAGCTATGCCCAACTCACGCCGATGCTGCATCGTGCATTTGCGCGGCTCGGCGCGATGGGGCTCAACTGCACGTGCGTCGACCAGAGCGAGGACGTCACGCGCCGCCGCGCGGAAGCGGGCGAGTGCTACGTCGCCGTGTGCGGCGGGCGCGTGATCGGCACGGCCACGCTGTATGCGACCGATCCGTCGTCGGCGTGCTCGCTGTACCGGCGCGAAGGTGTCGCGAGCGTGCGGCAGGTGGCGGTGGACCCCGATTGCCAGAGCCGCGGGATCGGCGCGCTGCTGCTGTCGTTCGCCGAGCAATGGGCCGCGTTGCGCGGCTATACGCTGCTCGCACTCGATACGCCGCATCCCGCTTCGCACCTGCTCGCGTTCTACGGCGCGCAGGGTTTCGACGTCGTCGACGTGATGCGCTTCGACGGCAAGCGCTACGACAGCGCGATCCTCTGCAAGCGGCCGGTGGCGCAGGTCGCGCGCCGCGTGTCGCCGGCGTCGCGCATGGCCGCGCGCGTGGCGGCCGTGCGGCGTCTCGCGTATGCTTTGCCGTCGCGCTTGGTCGCGGTGGCCCGGCGCGGCCATCACCTGCGTCGCGGCCCCCGCTGGGCGGCCCGGCGCGCTCCGGGTGCCCCCAGTTGCCCCTCTGCGCCGTGCCGTCCGCGTCAGCCCCGGCGCGCCACGCTCGGCTGTACGCCTCCTCCCGCTCCTCTCTCCTCCTTTGCCCCGGCACACTCC
>NZ_JAAGPG010000411.1:0-7660 GCF_017104665.1 Burkholderia sp. Se-20378
TACCCCGAGCGCGGCGGCGATTTGCGCGGCGTCGAGCCCGAGCAGCATCGCCGCGGCCGCGGCCGCGCCGACCGTCCCGCAGATCGACGTCGCATGCTGGCCGCGCTCGAAGAACACCGAATTGCCGATCTGCGGGTTGTAGGCGGCCACGCCGAGCCGGATGCAGATCTCGGTGCCGACCGTGATCGCATCGAGCAGCGCCGCGCCCGACGCACCGCTCGCCTGCGCGGCGGCAAGCGCGGCCGGAATCACCGACGCGCGCGGATGCAGCACCGACAGCATGTGCGAGTCGTCGAAATCCATCGCATGCGCAAGCGTGCCGTTGACGAGCGCGGCGCTCGCAGCCGGCAGCCGGTCGGGCGCGCCGATCACGCTCGCCGGCCCGTTGCCGGCCCAGCGCCGCGCGACCTGCAGCACGGACTGCGCGACGGGTTCGTCGTGTGCGATCAGGCTGTTGCCGATCAGGTCGAGCACGCGGGCGGCCGCCCCGACGCGCAGCGTGCGGTCGAGCCCGTCGGCGCGCACCGCCGCTGCGAAGCGGCCGAGCGCGCCGATGATGCCGTCCGGACTCGCTGGCCTCGCGACCGCGGCCGGTGCGGAAAGCGTGTCGGGTGTACTCATGCCGGTACTCCGTCGCGCCGCAGATGGCTCGCAAGCGCGAGCGTCACGCGTGCGTTCGCGATCAGCGGCGGCGCCACCACGCGGCCGTCGGGCAGCACGAACACCGACGATTCGCCGTCCGCCGCATCGACTGCCTCCAGCACGCGCTCGGCCGCGCGGATTTCTTCGTCGGTCGGCGTGAATACCGCGTTGATGACCGGAACCTGCGACGGATGAATCGCGAAGCGGCCGACGAACCCCATCGATTTCGCGCGCAACGTCGATTCCTTCAGACCGTCGAGATCGTTCAGCGTGTGATAAACCGTCTGAATCGGCCCGTTCAGCCCCGCCGCGCGCGACACCACCACGCAGCGCGCGCGACACACTTCGAGCGTGAAGTTGTCGACGCCGATCCGCAGGTCGGCGCGCAGGTCGCTTTCGCCGAGCCCGATCCGCTCCAGCCGGGGCGACGCGGTCGCGAGCGGGTAAGCCGTCTCCACGCCATACGCCGATTCGATCAGGATCTGGATCCCTGCTTCACTGCCGAGCGCGTCGAGCCAGCCCGCGACTTCCTGGATATGCGCGGGAAAATCGCACTTCGGCAGGCGTAGCGCTTGCAGCGCGGGCAGCGCGATCGCCTCGACGTCGTCGCGGCACCACGGACTCCCGATCGGGTTGACGCGCACGTAGGTCGGCTTCGGCGGGCCGCCCGCGAGAATCGCGGCGGCGGCCTTGCGGGCGTCGACCTTGTGGCTCGCCGGCACGGCGTCCTCGAGATCCAGCACGATCGCGTCGGCCTCGCTCGCGTAGGCCTTCTCGACCACCTGCGTCTTGTGCGCAGGCACGTACAGATAGCTGCGGTAGGTTGCGCTCTGTTTCAAATCACACCTCGTTCGGTCAGGTCGGCCAGGTCCTGCGATTCCAGTCCCAATGCGCCGAATACTTCATCGTTGTGCTCCCCGCGCGACGGCCCGCCCCAGCGGATCGCGCCGGGGGTGTCGGACAGACGGAACGGCACGTTGTGCGTGCGGAACGTGCCGAGTTCGGCGTCGGGTATCGTGACGACCGAGCCGAGCGCCGCATACTGCGGATCGTCCAGCACGTCGGCCACGTCGTAGATCGGCGCGACGGCCGCCTCCGCGCGCTCGAACTCGTCGAGCACCTCGGCGCGCGTGCGCTGCCCGATCCAGCCGCCCACCGCCGCATCCAGTTCATCTGCGTGCTTCGCGCGCTCGACGCCGTTCGCGAACCACGGCTGGTCGATCAGGTCGGCGCGGCCGACGAGCCGCATCACGCGCTCCGCGATGCTGTGCGCCGACGTCGACAGCGCGACCCACTTGTCGTCCGACGTCCGATACACGCCGCGCGGCGAATTGTTCGGCGAACGGTTGCCGGTGCGCTCCGGCACGCGCCCCGTCTGGTCGTAGCTCGCGACTTGCGCGCCCATTGCCGCGAGCATCGTCTCGATGATCGCGAGATCGACCACCTGCCCGCGTCCGGTGCGATCGCGCGCCTTCAGCGCCGTCATGATCGCGAAGGCGGCGGTCAGCCCCGCCACCGTGTCCGCCAGCGGGAACGACGGCAGCAGCGGCGGCCCGTCCGCCTCGCCGGTGGCCGCCGCCAGCCCGCTCATCGCCTCCGCGAGCGTGCCGAAACCGGGGCGGCGCGCATACGGGCCGAACTGGCCGAAGCCGGTGACCCGGACGAGCACGAGCCGCGGATTGATCGCGGACAGCACGTCGTAGCCGAGCCCCCAGCGCTCCAGCGTGCCGGGCCGGAAATTCTCGACCACCACGTCGGCCTGCGCGGCCAGCTCGCGAAAGATCCGCTGGCCGTCGGGCGCGCCGAGATTCAGCGTGACCGCCCGCTTGTTGCGCGCGACCACCTTCCACCACAACGGCACGTCATCGCGGCGCGCGCCGTACTTGCGCGCCGGATCGCCCGTCGGATGTTCCACCTTGATCACGTCGGCGCCGTAGTCGGCGAGCATCGTCGCCGCGAGCGGGCCGGCGAACAGCGTCGCGGCGTCGATCACGCGAATGCCGCCGAGCGGCGCACGGCTGGAGCGGTCCGACGCCGTGTCGGCGTCGACCTCCCCGGTTTCCACAGAGGCCATGACGTTCTCCTGCGAGATAGATTGCATGGCGCGCCGCGCATCACCATCGTCTGCATGCCTAAACATCATGCGACGATACATGCACGGCGCGCGCCCCGCGGCTTAGACCGCGTTGATCCGATAGATCGGGAAATATGTCTCGATCTTCCCGTTCAGGTAATCGGACGCCAGCTTCGGCACGTCGTCGAAATCGAAGATTTCGGTCGGTTCCTGGCCGATCCAGCCGGTCGATTCCTGGAAGTCGCGGATCGTGATGCTGTCGTCGTAGCGCCACGCGTGCGTGTGAATGTGCAGGCGGCGGTTGATGCACTCCGTCGCGCGCAGGTTCCACAGGCGCATCCCGGTTTTCCAGCCGACCGTCGCGACGATGCCGGTGCGGCCCGTCACGCGCATCGTCGCCCGATACAGCGCGCCGCCGAGATTGTCGAGGAAGATCGCGACGCCACGGCCGCCGCTCAGTTCGGCGATCGTCTCGGCGAAGACGCGCTCCGACTCGCGGTAGCGTGCCTGATATTCCGGATCGGCCCGGTAGCGCGCCTCGTCATACGCGAGATCCGGAAACTTGCGGCGGTCGACCGGCGTGATGCCGAGCTTCGCGAGCTCCTCGAGGCGGCGGTCGTTGCTCGCGGTCATCGCGACGCGAAAGCCTTCGCGCTTCGCGAGCTGCAGCTCGGCAAGCGTCGTGCCGCCGCCCCAGCCGAACACCAGGTTGTCGGCCGGATCGACGTCCGGCAATTGCGAACGCCAGCACGCCGACGCGACCTTCCAGTTGTCCCATGCGGTGAAGTAGCGGCCGTAGGTCGCCCATTGCAGCAGCGAGTGGCGGCTGTCGGTCGGCACCGGCACCAGGTTGTCGGCGCGCATCTTGGTGCGCTGCGCCATCACGCCGATCGTGCCCGGCGCGTCGTACGCGTAGACGAGCTCGGCGAACCCGTATTCGTCGCGCTTGCCGAACGGCATCACCATGCAGATCTCGCCGTCCTTCAACGTACCGACTGCGCTGCCGCGCTCCAGGACGCGCACCAGCGCGCCGTTACCCAGCACGATCTTGTCCTCGCGGCGCTGGCGGCAGATGTCGACCGGATTGCGCGACAGCGCATGGTCGAGGTTCGCTTCCCACGATCCGTACAGCGGCTCGACGAGCACCTCGTCGGCTTCGAGACTGGAAAATTCGAAGGTTTCGCGGCGCAGCTCGCCCGCAACGGGCGGCTGCTGTCGGGTCGGTTCCGGTCCCGCGTAGAGAACCCATGCATCGGTCTTGATCATCGCCATTCCTCGGTAAACGATTGATGTTTGCAAAAGCGCGCCGAACGATTCGCCGGCTTCAGCGCGACTGAGCCTGCTCCAGTGCCGCCTCCACGTCTGCCGCCGCCGCGACCTGCCCGAGCTTCGGGAAGATCTGGGTCAGCGCGAACGTCTGCGCATCGGCCGACGAGGTGCTGACCGCGTCGCTCACGATGACGACGTTGTAGTTGTTTTCGTATGCCTGGCGCGCCGTCGATTCGACGCCGATGTTGGTCGCGATGCCCGTCAGCACGATGTCGGTGATGCCGCGGCGGCGCAGCTGCACATCCAGGTCGGTGCCGGTGAACGCGCCCCACTGATGCTTCGTCACGACGATGTCGGACGGCTGCACGCCGAGCGCCGGCGCGAACGCGCTCCATTCGGGATCCAGATTCGGCGGCGACGACGGCGCATCCGTCTTCACCTTCAGCGCGACGCCGCCGTCCGGCTGGTAGCTCGTGTGCACGTAGATGACGGGCAGCCCCAGCGCGCGGAAAGCCGCCGCCAGCTCGACCGTCTTCGCGACCACCTGTGCGCCGGTATAGGGCGTGACCGGCAGCGAGACGATGCCGTTCTGCAGATCGATGGCGACGAGCGCGGCGGTGCGATTGAGCGTCGGAATGGACATGTAAAACCCTCACTTTTGTTGTGGAACGGAAGAAACGGCGCCATCGAGGTGCCGGCTCGATACCGCATTGAGCAACAGCAGCACGCTGATGACCGCCAGGACGACGGCAAGCTCGCGCAGGCCGTGATCGCTCGCCGGATGGCCGAGCGCGAGACCGACGAGCGCGAACGACAGGCTGCCGCCGACGTACTGCGCGGTGCGGTACAGCCCCGAGGCCGTGCCGATCCGGTCGGGCGGCGTGCTCTGGTAGAGCGTGGCCTGATTGCCGAGATTGTTGAAACCATTAGGAACACCGAACACGATGGACAGCAGGACGATCGCCGCGATCGGCAGGCTGCTCGTCATCAGGCTCATCACGACGCTGCCGACGCAGAGCAGCGCGGAGCCGATGACCAGCACCGGGCGCGCGCCGTGCCGGTGCACGATGCGGGTCGCGAGCATCGTCGTGACCGTGCCGATGGCGGCGACCGGCAGCATCACGAGGCCGGCATCGGCGGCCGACAGCCCCCTCGCCTCCTGCAGCCACATCGGCAGCGCGTAAAAGATCGCGTAGAACACGGCATAAGTGCCGACGCAGCGCAGATACGTGCCGAGCAGCGGACGGTTTTCGGCCAGCATGCGAATGTCGATCAGCGGCGCCGCGGCCTGGCGCTCGCGGTGGATCAGCAACGGCACCAGCACGAGCGTCGCGGCCAGCAGCAGCCAATCGGGTTCGCGCGACACCGATTGCAGGAACAGCAGCAGGCTCGCAAGCGTCAGCACGAACAGCACGACGCCCGGCAGATCCAGTTCCTTCAGCGTGTCGCGCGCCTGCGCGCCGCGACGGACGGGGTCGGCCGGAATCCACAGCCACGCGAACAGGAAGGCGGCCAGCACGATCGGCACGTTGATCCAGAAGATCGCGCGCCAGCCGGCGAACTGTACGAGCGCGCCGCCGAGCGGCGGCCCGAACGCGACGGCCACCTGCGCCGCGATCGAAATCGCGCCGAGGCCGCCCGTCGGCGTCGCGCCGTTCGCGTGCTGCTGCGACCATGCACGAATCATCGCCATGCCGGCCGGATAGGCGGCGGACGTGCCGATGCCGAGCGCGACGCGCGATGCGATCAGCCAGCCGAGCGTCGGCGCGAACGGCGCGAGCGACGACGCGACCAGCACGATCGCGAGACCGAGACAGAAGATCCGCTTCGCCCCGAAGCGATCGGCGAGCCGCCCCATCGTCGGCTGGCCGGCGGCCGTCGCGAGATAGAGGCCCGACACGAGCCACAGCGTATCGATGCGTTCCTGCGCGGCGCCGTGCGGCGCGAAGGCCTGCTGGATGCTGACGAGCGCGACAGCGATCATCGACGAGTTCAGCGCGTTGAGCAGCGTGCCGAGCACGATCGGCCCCACCAGCTTCGCCGGCAGCCGCAGACCTGCGTTGCGTCGGTCGTCGCCGTCTTCAGGCGGGCCGCCGGCGGCTGGACGTCCCGCGTGCCTGGATCGATCGTGAGTCGTGTTCATGGCGCCTTCGCAAGAGGGATGGGCATCGGTCGATGAATTTCGAACGTGCGTTCACCATACCGCCCGGCGCGCCGCGGATGAAATGGATTGTTGCGATGCACACATTCGCAACTTGAATGGGTGGCTTGCGCGTGACGCATCGACCCAACACCCGACGAGACGGCGGCGCAGCACGAGAAACGCCCGTCAGCCTTGCGCGACGGGCGATCGAGGAGAATTCGGGGGGATGGGTCCGGTCACGTGCGGCGAGCTGCATGCACCGTGGCCGCGCGTGCCGCATGACAGTTTTATGCGGCGGTGCGATGTGGGATCAGAGGGCGGCCTCTACAGGAATCGCAGGCATGCCGCATTCGCGCATCGAATGTCGTGGGTCGTACAGCAATCAGCGGCACGCTGCGTGATCTGCCGAAGCAGACTCACCGCAGCGTCTGCGGGATTGCGCCGCCCCTGCTGCCGGCGCGGCGTGATCCGGTCAGTTCAACCCGCCGCTCACGACGAGATGCTCGCCGGTCATCCAGCGTGCGTCGTCCGATGCGAGGAACACGGCAACCGACGCGATGTCGTCCGGTTCGCCGAGACGGCCGAGCGGCGTCTCGCTGCGCACCTGCTTGTCGAGGTCGGAACCGATGATGCCCGCGCTGTGCGTGCCTTCGGTCACGATCATCCCCGGGTTGATCGCGTTCACGCGAATCTTGCGCGGGCCGAGTTCGAGCGCGAGCACGCCGGTGATCGCGTCGACCGCGCCCTTGGTGCCGCTGTAGACGGCGCTCGCGGGCGGCGTGATGCTGGTCACCACCGAGCTGATGTTGATGATGCTCGCGCCTTCGCCGAGATGCTTGACGGCCGCCTGGGTCATCAGCAGCACGCCGAACACGTTCGTGTCGAACTGGCGACGGTAATGTTCTTCCGTGATCGCCTCGATCGCGCCGAATTCGTACACGCCGGAATTGTTGACGAGCACGTCGAGACGGCCATACGACTCGATCGCCGTATCGACGATGCGCTGCGCGTCGGCTGCCTTCGACACGTCGCCACCCACCGCGACCGCGCGGCCACCGGCTTCGACGATCGCGCTGACGACCGCGTCGGCGCCCGCCTTGCTGCTCGCGTAGTTGACGACGACCGACGCGCCTTCCGCGGCCAGCGCCTTCGCGATCGCCGCGCCGATGCCCTTCGATCCGCCCGTGACGATCGCTACCTTGTTTGCCAGCTTGCTCATGATCTCATTCCTCAGTCAGAAGACTCTCGATGGATGGTGCCGGTTGCCGGGTTGTTGCGCCGATGCGCAACCGGTATGGCTGGCAATTTACTGTGCGGTGCGGCAGCGATAAAGCGGCTCGACACGAATTGACTGGCGGAGTTTTCCGAACAATCGCGCGCGCGCCGTCAGCCGGCGCTCAGCCATGCGTTCGCGACCTCGCCACCCAGGCCGTCGAGTGCGCCGTCGTAGACGATCCGTCCGCGCCCCATGACCGCGACGCGCCGCGCGAGCCTTGGCGCGAACTGCAGCCGCTGCTCGATCAGCACGATCG
>NZ_JAAGPG010000412.1:0-237 GCF_017104665.1 Burkholderia sp. Se-20378
TGTTGTTAAGACGTTGATGATAGATCTGGTAGTAATGTTGTTAGGGTGAGAGGTGCGGTGTATAGTTTGACGTATGGGTATATGTCGACTGACATTGTTAATATTGTGTATATCTGATCTGTGGATTGTGTTGTGAGTCATGTGTAGTAGTTATTGCATTGTTTGTCGATGTTCTATATTTGTAGTTGTTAGTTGACTAGGGTAGCGTTGTCTTACTCTATGTTTTTTTTTTTTTTT
>NZ_JAAGPG010000413.1:0-7541 GCF_017104665.1 Burkholderia sp. Se-20378
TACCGACACCGGCGGCTCGATCCGCCAGCCCGCGTCGTTCGCGGGCGTGACGGGCATCAAGCCGACCTACGGCCGCGTGTCGCGCTACGGGATGATCGCGTTCGCGTCGTCGCTCGACCAGGGCGGCCCGATGGCGCAGAGCGCATCCGACTGCGCGCTGCTGCTGAATGCGATGGCCGGCTTCGACGAGCGCGACTCGACGAGCCTCGAGCGCGACGATGAAGACTTCACGCGCCACCTCGGCCAGCCGTGGGCGGCCGGCAACGATGCGGGCAAGCCGCTCGCGGGCCTGCGCATCGGCCTGCCGAACGAGTATTTCGGCGACGGCCTCGCCGACGACGTGCGCGCGACGATCGACGCGGCCCTGAAGCAGTATGAAGCGCTCGGCGCGACGCTCGTGCCCGTGTCGCTGCCGAAGACGGAACTGTCGATCCCCGTGTACTACGTGATCGCGCCGGCTGAAGCGTCGTCGAACCTGTCGCGTTTCGACGGCGTGCGCTTCGGCCACCGCGCCGCACAGTACGGCGACCTGCTCGACATGTACAAGAAGTCGCGCGCGGAAGGCTTCGGCCCCGAGGTGAAGCGCCGGATCCTGGTCGGCGCGTACGTGCTGTCGCACGGCTACTACGACGCGTACTACCTGCAGGCGCAGAAGATCCGCCGCATCATCGCGAACGATTTCCAGGAAGCGTTCAAGTCCTGCGACGTGATCATGGGCCCGGCGTCGCCGACGGTCGCATGGGATCTCGGCTCGAAGGGCGATGATCCGGTGCAGATGTATCTCGCGGATATCTACACGCTGTCGGTGAGCCTCGCCGGCCTGCCCGGCATGAGCGTGCCGTGCGGCTTCGGCGCGGGCGCGAACGCGAAGCGCCCGGTCGGCCTGCAGATCATCGGCAACTATTTCAACGAAGCCCGGATGCTGCAGGTCGCGGACGCGTTCCAGCGCGCGACCGACTGGCACAAGCAAGTTCCGGCTGGAGCGTAAGCATATGGCAACTCAATGGGAAGTCGTCATCGGTCTCGAGACGCACGCGCAACTGTCGACCGTCTCGAAGATTTTCTCGGGCGCGTCGACGCAGTTCGGCGCCGAGCCGAACACGCAGGCCTGCCCGGTCGACCTGGCGCTGCCGGGCGTGCTGCCGGTGCTGAACCGCGGCGCGGTCGAACGCGCGATCCGCTTCGGCCTCGCGATCGGCTCGACCATCGCGCCGCGCAGCATCTTCGCGCGCAAGAATTATTTCTACCCCGATCTGCCGAAGGGCTATCAGATCAGCCAGTACGAGATTCCGGTCGTGCAGGGCGGCCAGATCACGATCCAGGTGCCCGCCAACGAAAAGGCCGGCAAGGAAGCGTACGAAAAGACGGTCAACCTGACCCGCGCGCACCTCGAGGAAGATGCAGGCAAGTCGCTGCATGAAGACTTCGCCGGGATGACCGGGATCGACCTGAACCGTGCGGGCACGCCGCTGCTCGAGATCGTCACCGAGCCGGAAATGCGCAGCGCGGCCGAGGCCGTGGCCTACGCGAAGGCGCTGCACGGGCTCGTCGTGTGGCTCGGCATCTGCGACGGCAACATGCAGGAAGGCTCGTTCCGCTGCGACGCGAACGTGTCGGTGCGCCCGGTCGGCCAGGAGAAGTTCGGCACGCGCGCGGAAATCAAGAACCTGAACTCGTTCCGGTTCCTCGAGGAAGCGATCAATTTCGAAGTGCGTCGCCAGATCGAACTGATCGAGGACGGCGGCGAAGTCGTGCAGGAAACGCGCCTCTACGATCCGGACAAGCGCGAGACGCGTTCGATGCGCAGCAAGGAAGACGCGCACGACTACCGCTATTTCCCCGACCCCGACCTGATGCCGCTCGTGATCGGCCAGGACTGGATCGAGCGCGTGCAGTCCGGGATGCCCGAGCTGCCGGCCGCGATGCAGCAACGCTTCGCCGACGAATACGGCGTGTCCGCGTACGACGCGGGCGTGCTGACGTCGAGCAAGGCGATGGCCGCGTACTTCGAGGCCGTGGTCGCGAAGGCAGGCACCGCGAATGCGAAGATCGCCGCGAACTGGCTGATGGGCGACGTTTCGTCGCAGCTGAACCGCGACGGCATCGAGATCGACGCGATTCCGGTCTCGGCCGCGCAGCTCGCGCTCGTGCTGCAGCGCATCGCCGACGGCACGATCTCGAACAAGATCGCGAAGGAAATCTTCGCGACGATCTGGGACGAGAAGGCCGACGACGAAGGGGCGGCCGACCGCATCATCGACGCGAAGGGGCTGAAGCAGATCTCCGACACCGGCGCGCTCGAAGCGATCATCGACGAGGTGCTCGCGGCGAACGCGAAGTCGGTCGAGGAATTCCGCGCAGGCAAGGAGAAGGCGTTCAACGCACTGATCGGCCAGGCGATGAAGGCGACCAAGGGCAAGGCCAATCCGCAGCAGGTCAACGAACTGCTGAAGAAGAAGCTCGGCTGAGCATGACCGCGCGCCTGAACCGCGCATGACGACGGGCCGCCCCGATCCAGTTCGGGGCGGCCCGTTGCGTTTGGTGGATGCGTTATCGTATGCACCACAGCGTCCAACGGAGGAACGAATGGCGAAACAACCGTCGCTCGACGATTTCCGCGTGCCGACCAGCACGCGCGAGAAGGAAGCCGCAGCATTCAAGCTCGATGCGTTCGACCCGGCCGCGAAGCCGTTCTCGTCCGGTTCGAAGGACGACGACCGCGAACGGCTGTCGGCCGTGTCGACCGAGCTCGACGTGCAGCAGGAGCGCCTGCACACGCAGCAGAAGAAGCGCGTGCTGCTCGTGCTGCAGGGGATGGATACCAGCGGCAAGGACGGCACCGTGCGCGCGGTGTTCCGCGAGGTCGATCCGCTCGGCCTGCGCGTCGTGCCGTTCAAGGCGCCCACGCCGATCGAGGCCGCGCACGACTTCCTGTGGCGCGTGCATGCGCAGGTGCCGGCCGCGGGCGAGCTCGCGATCTTCAACCGCAGCCACTATGAAGACGTGCTCGTGCCGCGCGTGCTCGACCTGATCGACGCGAAGGAATGCGAGCGCCGCTACCGGCAGATCCGCGATTTCGAGACGATGCTGGTCGAGAACGGCACGACGATCATCAAGTGCTTCCTGCACATCTCGAAGGACGAGCAGCGCGAGCGGCTGCAGGCGCGCATCGACGATCCGACCAAGCACTGGAAGTTCGACATCTCCGATCTCGACGCGCGCAAGCACTGGGACGCGTACCAGTCCGCCTACCGCGACGCGCTTGCCGCGACGTCCGCCGAGCATGCGCCGTGGTACGTGATCCCGGCGAACTCGAAGACGCACCGCAACGTGATGATCGCCGAGCTGCTGCTGCGCACGATGACCGACATGAAGCTGGAATTCCCGCCGCCGAAGCCCGAGCTCGAAGGCGTGAAGATCCGTTAAGCTGCACCCCTGAAAAAACATCGAACTGAACGGAATCCGACATGATGCGAGTGATTACCGCCAACCTGAACGGCATCCGCTCCGCCGCGAAGAAGGGCTTCTTCGAGTGGCTCGGCGAACAGAATGCCGATTGCGTGTGCGTGCAGGAAATCAAGGTCTCGGCCGACGACCTGCCGGCCGAATTCGTCGAGCCGCACGGCTTCAAGAGCTATTTCCACCACGCCGAGAAGAAGGGCTACAGCGGCGCGGGCGTGTACAGCCGCCGCGAGCCCGATGACGTGATCATCGGCTTCGGCAGCAGCGAATTCGACGCCGAGGGGCGTTACGTCGAGGCGCGCTACGGCAAGCTGTCGGTCGTGTCGGTGTACGTGCCGTCCGGCTCGAGCGGCGAAGAGCGCCAGCAGGCGAAGTACCGCTTCATGGACGAGTTCATGCCGCACCTCGCCGCGCTGAAGAAGAAGCGCGAAGTGATCCTGTGCGGCGACGTGAACATCGTCCACAAGGAAATCGACATCAAGAACTGGAAGAGCAACCAGAAGAACTCGGGCTGCCTGCCGGAGGAGCGCGAATGGCTCACGAAGCTGTTCGACGATGTCGGCTATGTCGACGTGTTCCGCACGCTCGACCCGCGCGCCGAGCAGTACACGTGGTGGAGCAACCGCGGCCAGGCGTACGCGAAGAACGTCGGGTGGCGGATCGATTACCAGATCGCGACGCCGGGTGTGGCGGGCACCGCGAAAAGCACGTCGATCTTCAAGGACATCAAGTTCAGCGACCATGCGCCGCTGACGATCGACTACGACTACAAGAAGTGATGTCCCGCGCTACGCCGTGTGCGTAGCGGTCGGATGCAAAAACGGGTCGCATGTCGAACATGCGGCCCGTTTCTTTTGGGGCGGCGATCGTGCATGCCGCCCGGCGGCGCTTACTGCTTGATCGACGCCATGTCGACCACGAAGCGGTACTTCACGTCGCTCTTCAGCATCCGCTCGTAAGCGGCGTTGATCTGCTGCATCGGAATCGTTTCGATATCCGACGTGATCCCGTGCTCCGCGCAGAAGTCGAGCATTTCCTGCGTTTCCGCGATCCCGCCGATCAGCGAGCCCGCGAGGCGGCGGCGCTTGAAGATCAGGTTGAACACCTGCGGCGACGGATGGTCGTGCTCTGGCGCGCCGACCAGCGTCATCGTGCCGTCGCGCTTCAGCAGGTGCAGGAACGGGTTCAGGTCGTGCTGCGCGGCGACCGTGTTCAGGATGAAGTCGAAGCTGTTCAGGTGCGCGTTCATCTGCGCTTCGTCCTTCGAGATCACGACTTCGTGCGCGCCGACCCGCTTGCCGTCCTCGATCTTCGACGGCGACGTGGTGAACAGCACGACGTGCGCCCCCATCGCGCGCGCCAACTTCACGCCCATGTGGCCGAGGCCGCCGAGCCCGACGATGCCGACCTTCTTGCCGGGGCCGACGTTCCACTGCCGCAGCGGCGAGTAGGTCGTGATCCCCGCGCACAGGAGCGGTGCGGCGCCGGCCGGGTCGAGCGTCTCGGGCACGCGCAGCACGAACGCTTCGTCGACGACGAGCTGCGTCGAATAGCCGCCGAACGTGATGTCGCCCGTCACGCGATCCTGGCCGTTGTAGGTGCCGACGAAGCCGTTCTCGCAATATTGCTCGAGGCCGTCGGCGCAGCTTGGGCAGGTGCGGCACGAATCGACGAGGCAGCCGACGCCGACCAGCTCGCCGACCTTGAAGCGCGAAACCTGCGGGCCGGTCGCGGTCACGCGGCCGACGATTTCATGGCCCGGCACGACCGGATAGATCGTGTTGCGCCATTCGTTGCGGGCCTGGTGCAGGTCCGAGTGGCAGACGCCGCAGTAGAGGACGTCGATCTGGACGTCGAGGTCGCGCAGCGCGCGACGCTGGAATTCGAACGGGGCGAGCGGCGACTGCGAATCGGTCGCCGCGTAGGCATAGGTAGTGCTCATGCGATGGGCTCCTTGTCCGGAAAGCATCCGGTGAAACAGACTGCCGTCGCATCATGTGGCGATGCGGCGAGGCAGGACGTCATCGTAAGGAGCGCGGCGCCGCAGTGAAATACACGAAGGTCTGGAAGATTTGCCTATTCCTCTCTAACTGCGTGCAAACAGCCGTCAAAACCCGTTCAAGGTGCTACATTGCGAGCCAGATTCTCTTGCCGGACAGGACCACGCAGATGAGCTTCGAGCCCCTTTTCGCCGATACGGGCGACCGTGTGCAGCGCCGCATGGTCGAGCTGCATACGCGCCTCGCGCCGAACGAGGGCGACACGCTCGCGGCGCTCGACGGCGTGCGCTTCTTCCGCGTGAGCCGTCCCGCGCCGCGTATGCCCGTGCTATACGAACCGAGCATCATCGTCGTGTGCCAGGGGCGCAAGCTCGGTTATCTCGGCGACCGTTCGTTCGTCTACGACGCGCAGCAGTACCTCGTGCTGTCGGTGCCGCTGCCGTTCGAATGCGAAACCTTCGCGAGCATGGACGAGCCGTTTCTCGCGATCTCGATCCGCGTCGATCTCGCGGTGATCGCCGAGCTCGCGATCCTGCTCGACGAGACGCTCGGCGCGGCCGTCGGCGAACCGCTCGGCATCGATTCGACGCCGCTCGACGCACCGCTGGCCGATGCGGTCGTGCGATTGCTCGAAGCGCTCGCGTCGCCGCACGACACGCGCGTGCTGGGCCCCGCGATCATGCGCGAGATCGCGTATCGGGTGCTGACGGGCGAGCAGGGCGACGCGATTCGCGCGGCGCTCGTCCAGCAGCATCACTTCGGCCGCATCGCGAAGGCGTTGCGGCGCATTCACGCCGACCTGAGGACCGATCTCGACGTCGAGACGCTCGCACGCGAGGCCGGGATGAGCCTCGCGGTGTTCCATGCGCAGTTCAAGCACGTGACGGCGACGTCGCCGATGCAGTACGTGAAGGCCGCGCGGCTGCACCAGGCGCGGCTGATGATGGTGCAGGACGGAGTCGGCGCCGGCACGGCGGCCGCGCGCGTCGGCTATGCGAGCGCGTCGCAGTTCAGCCGCGAGTTCAAGCGGCTGTTCGGCCGCAGCCCGGGGGACGAGGTGCGCTGGATGCGCGAGAGCGGAAGCCGGCCGGTTGGCGATCGGGCGGCGATCGACCTGACGACCTGAGCGAACGGCGGCGCGCAGCGGTGGTGCCACGCGTGGGGAAGCGGTGTGCAGCGCTGCCGCGTGCTCAGCGCCGCACGACCTTGCGACGCTGCGCGCTGATGCCCGCGTAATCGGGCAGCGTGTCGACGCGCTTGCCCACGGCCTTCGCGTACAGCGGCATGAGATCCGGCAGGCGGTTCAGCAGATCCTGGCGGCGGGCGGTGCTGTACGGGTGCGTATAGATGAAGCCGGTCGCCTTGTTCCCGCGTGTCGCGACCGCGAGCTTGTCCCACAGCGTGATCGCCGCGCGCGGATCGAAGCCCGCGCGGGCGGCGATGTCGCCGCCGATCACGTCGGCTTCGGTCTCGTCGGTCGCGTTGTAGTGGAGCGCCTGCAGGCGATCGCCGAGGTTCAGTGCCTGCGGCAGCGGCTCGCCGACGCCGAACAGCGGCGGCAGTGCGGCCGCGCGCAGCGACGTCTGCGAGGTCGCGCTGAAGTTGCTGCGTGCGTGTTCGCGCAGCGCATGTGCGATGCCGTGCGCGAGCAGCACGCCGAGCTCGTCGTCGTTCAGGCGGACGCGGTCGAGCAGGCCGCCGTACACGAGCACCTTGCCGCCCGGCAGGCAGGTCAGGCGAATGTCGCGCGAGCGGATCGCATTGACGTCCCACGCCCAGTTCTTCACGCGGTCGTTCCATTTCACCGAATACGGCGCGAGCTTCGCGACGATCGCGCGCAGGCGCTTCACGCGCGGCTGGTTCGCGGGCAGCAGGCTGTTGCTGTCGGCGGCCGCCTGCACGATCTGCGCGTATTCGTTCGCGGTGAGCTGCTCGAGCAGCGGTGACGGAATCAGCGTGCGGAAGGCAATGGCGTCGCCATAACGGACCTGCTGCGGCGTCTGCGCATAAGCCTTCGTCGATGCGGCGCCGCCGGTCGGTTGCGCGGGTTCGGCGGCGGCCGGCTGGGCGGGGGCGGCG
>NZ_JAAGPG010000414.1:0-7825 GCF_017104665.1 Burkholderia sp. Se-20378
AGCGGGATGCGCAGCACCGCGATCGCGACGAACGCGAGCGCCGCGATGCCGGCCGCCGCACGCGCGTGCCGCAGCGGCTTCAGGACCTTCACGGCCATCGCGACGAGCAGCCCGGCCGCCGCCGCGGCGAGCCCCGCGAACAGGTGCTGCACGCGCGGATCGTTCTGCGTCTTCGCGTACAGCACGCCGAGCGCGACGACGACGAGCGTCGGGCCCGCGATCAGCCCGAGAATGCCGGCGAACGCGCCGGCGACACCGCGAAAGCGCATGCCGACGGCCACCGACAGGTTGATCACGTTGCCGCCCGGCAGGAACTGGCACAGCCCGAGCAGATCGGTGAATTCGTCGGCGGAGAGCCACTTGCGCTCTTCGACGATGGTGCGCCGCGCGAACGGCAGCGCACCGCCGAACGACATGAGGCCAAGGGACAGGAAACCGGTGAACAGCTCGGCGAGGCCGACGCTGCGGGATGATGCGGCCGGCGGCGGGGCGGCCGGCGGAGAAGCGGATTGCATGGGGTTCCTTATCAAACGGTGACCCGAGGTTACCGCCGTTCGGAATACCGGCAAAACGATTTTATCGGCGCGTCCTTGTGATCTAGAATCACAAGCATGGCACGCGATCTCCCACCCTTTTCCGCGCTTCGGGCCTTTGAAGCCGCGGCACGACATGAAAGCTTCAGCGCCGCCGGCGACGAGCTGCATGTGACTCACGGTGCCATCAGCCGGCAGATCGCCGGGTTCGAGGCCTGGCTCGGCAAGCCGGTGTTCCACCGTTACGGCAAGCGCGTGAAGCTCACCGACGAAGGCCGCCGCTACCTGGACACCGTGCGCGCGGCGTTCGACAGCATCGCGCTCGCGACCGAGCAACTGCGCAACACGGGCGCGGCACGCGTGCTGCGCATCAATGCGCTGCCGACCTTCGCGATGAAATGGCTGCTGCCGCGCCTGTCGCGGTTCCAGCGCGACGTGCCGAACGTCGAGCTGAAGCTGTCGACGTCGAATGCGCCGCTCGACACGCTCGACGGCTACGACGTCGCGATCCGCCGTGGCCCCGGCCACTGGCCGAACTGCACGAGCGGCCACTTCCTCGACGAAAGCGTGATCCCCGTCTGCAGCCCCGCGCTGCTCAAGCGCGTGCCGATCGCGCGCGCGGACGATCTCGCACGCCATGTGCTGCTGCATTCGGATACGCGGCCGGAAGGCTGGCGCGACTGGTTCGCGGCGGCCGGCGTGACGATGAAGGGGCGCAAGCGGCAGTCGTTCGACCACTTCTACCTGGCGCTGCAGGCGGCCGTCGACGGCCTTGGCGTTGCGCTCGGCCCGTTGCCGCTGATCGACGACGAACTTGCGAGCGGGCGGCTGGTGATGCCGCTGGAGGGGCCGCGCATCGCAACGCGCAGCTACTGGTGGATCGCGCCGCGCGCGCCGGCCGACGATCCGCTCGTCGCGCAGTTCTGCGCGTGGCTGCAAACGCAGTCGAACGTCGGCGCGTAGCGCGTCGACGTTCGACGCGGAAGATGACACGGGCGGCACGACACCGCCCGCCGGACGCTCAGACCACCGGGCCCGGTTCCTTTTCCTTGCGCAGGATCGCGTACAGGATGATCGCGCCGAACGTCGCGGTGCCGATCCCGCCGAGCCCGAAGCCGCCGATCTTGAGCGAGAAGTCGCCGGCGCCGAGCACCAGCGTGACGGCCGCGACGATCAGGTTGCGGTTGTCGGAGAAGTCGACCTTGTTGACGACCCAGATCCGCGCGCCCGTCACCGCGATCAGCCCGAACACGACGATCGACACGCCGCCGAGCACGGGGCCCGGAATCGTCTGGATCACCGCACCGAACTTCGGCGAGAAGCCGAGCACGATCGCGATCACCGCGGCGACCGCGAACACCAGCGTCGAGTAGATCCGCGTGACGGCCATCACGCCGATGTTCTCCGCGTAGGTCGTCACGCCCGTGCCGCCGACGCTGCCCGACACGATCGTCGCGAGCCCGTCGCCGATGAACGCGCGGCCCACGTAGCGATCGAGGCTGGTGCCCGTCATCGCGCTGACGGCCTTGATGTGGCCGAGGTTTTCCGCGACGAGAATCACCGCGATCGGCGCCAGCATCAGCATCGCGTGCGGATCGAACACCGGTGCGCGGAAGCTCGGCACCCCGAACCAGGCCGCATGCTCGACGATCGAGAAATCGATCGGCTTGCCGAGCCCCATTCCGTTGGTCGCGACCGCGTAGATCACGTAGGCGATCACCAGCCCGACGAGGATCAGCAGGCGCTGCACCATGCCGCGCGAGAACACCGCGACGCCGCCGACGCACAGCACGGTCACGAGCGCCATCACCGATTCGAAGGTCGACCCGGACACGCCCTTGACCGCGATCGGCGCGAGGTTCAACCCGATCACCGCGACCACCGCGCCGGTCACGACGGGCGGCATCAGCGTCTCGATCCAGTTCGTGCCGATCGCCTGCACCAGCGCGCCGATCGCGACGTACACGACGCCGCACGCGATGATCCCGCCGAGCGCGACCGGGATGTTCGGGTTCGGGCCGCTGCCGCCGTAGCCAGTCACCGCGATCACGAGGCCGATGAACGCGAAGCTCGAGCCGAGGTAGCTCGGCACGCGGCCGCCGACCAGCACGAAGAACAGCAGCGTGCCGATGCCCGACATGAAGATGCACAGGTTCGGGTCGAAGCCCATCAGCAGCGGCGCGAGCACGGTCGAGCCGAACATCGCGACGACGTGCTGCACGCCCATCGCGACCATCTGCGGCCACGCGAGGCGCTCGTCGGGGCCGACCACGCGCGAGGCCGCGCCGGTCGATTGCACCCGCCAGCGCGGGAAGTAGGAATCGGACATGGGGAAAAGGGCTCCTGTCGGTCGCCGGCTGCGGAGGATGCGCCGGTCTGGAATCTGGCGCGAGTTTACGGAGCGGAAATGGGGCTGGCAAGCGGGCTGATGGACGGGCCGAAAAGCGGGCCGGCGAGCACGATGCGCGGCTTGCAGCGTGGGTGAAACGGGGCACGATGGCGCGCCCCGGTGAAGCGCCCGTCCGCGCGGGGCCATGCGCGGGCGGCGTTCGACGCCGGCGGCGACGCAAGCGTGCGCTCACATCGCGGCCGGCGCGGCGACCGTCAGGGATTGATGTACTGGAACAGCGACAGGTTCTGCAACTGCGCATACGCCTTCTGCGAGCCCGTCAGCGCGTTCTGCATCTGCAGGAACTGGCTGATCGTCGACACCATGTTGGTGCTCGTCAGGTCGGACAGGTTGCTGGTGACCTGCAGCGTGTTGGTCTGGTTCACCGTCTGCATCGCCTTGACTTCCTGCTCGCGGCCGCCGACCGACGCCTGAACGGTGAGGACGTTCGTCATCATGTTGTTCAGCTTCGTCGTGCCGGTGGTCATCGCGTTCTGGAGCGCGGCGGCGGCCGTCGTGTTGCTGCTGACCGGCACCTTCAGCGCGGCGATCATCGAGTCGAGCGCCGCGAACACGTCGGTGCCGGCCTGCGGCGCCGGCGTGACCGTGAACGAATCGCCGGGCGCCGGGTTGCCCGACACGGGCACCGACAGTCCGTTGCCGAGCGCGATTCCGGCGCCGGACGTGTACGGCTGCGCGGCGGTCGTGGTCGGCGGCGTGACGGAATTGTCGGTGACCGTATAGGTCGGCGCGGCGGCCGTGCCGCCGAACCCGATCGTGAACTGGTGCGTGTTGGTCGCGGCCGACGGGCTCGTGATCGTCACCGCGCCGATCGTGCCCGTGCCCGTGTTGCCCGCGCCGGCGACCGGCACCGGCAGGCTGCCGAGCATCGGCACCGACAGGAACACGCTCGCGCCGTTGTCGCCCTGCGCGATCGAGCGCGTGTCGGCGATCTGCACCTGCCGCGAACCCGTGTCGCCGCTGTAGGTCACGCCGCCACCCGGTGCGTTCGAGAACGGCGCCGTGGCCGTCTTGAAGCCCGCGTACAGGTAGTTGCCCGCGCCGTCCGTCGAGTTCGCAAGCGTCAGCAGCTGGTCGCGATAGCCCTGCAGCTGCGTAGCCGCTGCCGAGCGATCGCTGTCGGACAGCGAGCCGTCGCCGGCCCGGATCACGACCGTGTGAATGCTGTTCAGCAGGTTGCTGACGCTGATGAGCGACTGGTCTTCCGCCTGCAGCGAGGACAGCGCGGTGTTCTGGTTCGCCGAATACTGCGACAGCGTCGCCGACGTCATCGACAGCTGCACGGCCTGCGCCGCGCCGAGCGGGTTGTCGGCCGGGGTCGACAGGCTCACGCCGCTCGAGATCTGCTGGTACAGCTGCGAAAGCTGCGCCTGCTGATCGTTCATCGACGCGACGTTCATCTGGTAGAACTGCGTGGTGGAAATCCGCATCGCTTTGATCCCCGAAATCAGTTGAACAGGCCGAGCACGGTCTGGAACAGCGTCGACGCGGTCTGGATGACCTTCGCGTTCGCCTGGTAGAGCTGCTGGTACTGCATCAGGTTGGCCGCTTCCTCGTTCTGGTTCACGCCCGACACCGACTGCTGCGCTTCGGTGATCTGGCCGATCAGCGAGGTCTGCGCGGCGCTCGACGACTTCAGCTGGCTCGTCGTGTTGCCGATGTTGTTCACGTAGTTCGCATACGCGCCGGTCAGCGTGGTCGTGCCGCCGCCAAGCGATTTCGCGCTGACGAGCTTCGACAGCGCGAGCGCGTTGCTGCCGTCGTTCGTGCCGCCCGCGTTCGGCGCGACCTTGAACGTGTCGCCCGCCGCGGGCGTGCCCGATACCGTGACCGTGACGCCGGCCGTCAGGGTGATCGGCGAGCCGGACTGGTACGCCTGCGGCGTGCTCGTGGTCGGCGGCGTGGCGGAGTTGTCGGTGACCGTGTAGGTCGGGCTGGCGGTCGTGCCGCCCATCGTGATCGTGTAGTTGTGCGGGTTGGCCGCGGCCGTCGCGCTCGTGACCGACAGCCCGCCGATCGTGCCGGTGCCCGTGTTCGTCGTGGTCGCCGACGGCACGAACGGCGCCGCCGCCGCGATCGCCGAGCCGTTCGACGTCGCGAGGCCGAAGCCGTTCAGCGCGCCGCGCGTCGGCTGCACGGTGAACTTGTCGCCGGGCTGCATCGAGCCGGACGAGAACGAGAAGTTCAGCCCGCCGATCGACCCCGGCATCGTGTTCGACGTGCCGACCACCGCGCCGCTCGCACGGTCGGTCAGCGTGTACTTGGCGCCGTCGTACGACAGCGTGTAGTCGCTCGTGGTCGGCTGCGACGGGTTCGCGAACGACACGGACAGCGCCGCGTTGCCGGTATTGCCCTGGTTCGCGTACGTGATCGGGCTGCCGGTCGTGAACAGGTTGCCGCCGACGTTGCCCGACAGGTCGATGCCGAGCGCGTTCTGCGCGTTGACCTGCGCGGCGAAGCTGGTCGCGATCGCGCCGAGCTGCGCTTCGGCCGGGTCGAGCGTCTGGCTGCGGAACGCGAGCAGGCCGCCGAGCGTGCCGCCCGACAGCGATGCGTCGGACAGCGCCTGGTTCGGCCCCTGCGGGTTCGCGCCGGCGATGCCCTGCGACACGACGGTCAGCTCGCTCGGATCGGACGGCGACGCGACGGTCGCGAGCTGGTAGCTCTTGTCCGCGACGACGAGCGGCGTGCCGCCCGCGAGAAATACGCTGTAACCGTCGCTGTTGCGCACCACCTGCACGCCCGCGAGGTTCGACAGGTTCGACACCGCGAGGTCGCGCTGGTCCATCAGCTGGTTCGGCGGCTGGCCCTGGCTGCTCGCGGACGCGATCTGCTGGTTCAGTTGCGCGATCTGCGCGGTGTACGTGTTGATCTGCGTCACGGTGTTCGTGAGCTGCGTGTTCACGCTCTGGCGCAGCGCGTCGTACTGCTGGCCGGCCGCGGTGATCTGGTTCGCGAGCGTCTGCGCGTTGCTCATCGCGGTCTGCCGCACCGACGAGTCGGACGCGCTGTTCGCGACGTTCTGCATCCCGGTGAAGTAGTTCGTGATCGCGGTCGAGATGCCGGACGTCGGGTTGCCGACGTAGTTGTTCAGTTGCGTGACGAGCGAATACCACGTCGACAGTGCGCCGCTCTGCGTCTGTGCGCCGTTCAGCTGGTCGCTCAGGTACTGGCTGTACTGCCGCTGCACGGTGACGGTGTTCACGCCCTGCGGCATGTAACCGCTGCTCGTGTACTGGCCGCTGGCCTCGGCATAGACAGGGCGTTCGACCGAATAGCCCGGCGTCGCCGCGTTGCTGATGTTCTGGCCGGTCGTCGTGAGGCCCCAGAGCGCGGCATTCAGGCCGCTGACGCCGAGGTTCATGAGTGAGTTGGACATGCGCGATCCTGATGAGCCGGCCGCGCGTTGCGGCCGCCGGGTTGCGTGACTCCCGGTATAACGGCCGCCAATCGGAAAAATTGAGGAAAAAATGCACGCGCGACGCGTACTTGCGCGTCGCCGGTTCGAGCGTGCGGCCGAGGGTGCCGCAAACGCCGTGCGGGCCGCCCCGGGCGGGGCCGGCCGCCGCTTGTGCGTCAGGCCCGCGCGAGCGAGCGGCGCTTCATCTCGAGCTGCGTGATCAGGCGCTGCAGCGTGTTTTCCGCGCTGCCCGGCAGCGACATGTAGCGGAAGCCGAGCTGGTAGCGGCGCGACCCGTTCGGCATCTGCGTCGAACGCTGCGACACGAGCTGCAGGTCGAGCGACAGCTTGCCGTGGCCGGTCAGCTCGAGCTCGACGTCGGGCAGCGTCGTGCCGACCTCGAGCGCCTCGACGCGTTCGTCGGCCGTGCGCAGCCCCACGCCGCCGAGCGACAGGTTATGCACCTCGAACAGGAAACTCTCGCCGTCCGGCAGCTTGCCGCGGCACAGGAACGGATCGACGATCGGCGCATCGACGCGGAAATACTCGCGGCGCTGGATGCACATCAGCACGTCGGGGAAATCGGCGACGAACGCGGGCAGCCCCTCGTAGCGCGTCTCGCGCGGCGTGCCCGTGGAGAATTCGACGCGCACGCCCTCCGGCGCGGCCGCGAACGTGCAGTGCGACGCGCCCAGGATGCTGGCGTTCTGCTCGGACAGCGCACCCCAGTCGAACGTAAACGTCCGCGCGCCGACATCCACCTCGAGCAGGCGCGTGACGAGCTGGCCACCCGGGTACTGAACGGTCAGGAAATCGCCGCGGTTGACGAGGTTGCGCAGCTGCACGCCGATTTCCAGCGGATTGCGGCGGGCATAGTCGGGCCCGGAGTGGCCTGCATCCAGGCTGGGGTCCGTCGACGTTTCGATATTCATGGCTAGCCGGTCTTTCTTGTCATGGGCGCCCGGGCAACCGGTGCGCAATAAAACCGGGCCAGAACGGGGGCCCGGTCGCAGGTCTCTCACACTTAGCGGCAGTGCTGACCGAAAGTTTAGATCGAATTGGGGATTTTTTTCGCGCAAACGTTGAAACCGCGCGCGGCGGGCTGCCGGGCGCGGTCCAGAGGGTACAACAGCGGTCGCCGACGGGTCGGTCAGCCGATCTGCTGCATGATCGAAATCAGCTTCTTCGCGTAGTTCGGGTCGGTCGCGTAGCCGGCCTTCTGCATCCCGTGCGCGAAGCCTTCGACGCTGCGGCTCGCGCTCAGCACGCCCGAGTAGCGCGGGTTGTTCTTCAGCAGGTTCGCGTAATCGGTCATTGCGTGCTCGTACGAATCGTACGCGCGGAATTTCGCGACCACGCGACGCGGCGTGTGCGCGACGGCGATGTGGACATCGCATTGAGCTTCAGCCTCGCGCCGGAGAAGGGCGTGCGCGTCGACCACACCGAGCGCGCGCCGATCTTCGCGCTGGTGCGGCACGACCA
>NZ_JAAGPG010000415.1:0-7412 GCF_017104665.1 Burkholderia sp. Se-20378
CCGGCATCGGTGCGCCCGGCCGCCCGGCCTGCGCGGCGGCCGGCTGGCCTTCGCGAGGCGCATGAGCCGGTTGCACGACGGGGCCATGCGGATTCACGAGCTGCACGTTGTGCATCGCCCATGCGCCGCCGCCCGGCTTGCCCGGAACGCGGACCGGGCGAGCCGTGTAGTCGGCCGGCACGTTCGTCTTCACGACAGGTGCGCCGGCACCTGGCACACGCCCGCCTTGCTGCGCGAGGTGGGCCGCGGCGTGGTCGCGATACGCGGCCGGCACGGCGGGATTGCGTGTCGCGACGTACGGGTGCTGGGCAATCGCTGCCGGCGGACGGTAGGTCGCATTGCGCAGCCCGCCGGTGAAGCTCTGGCGCACCGGCGCAATGCCCGGTGTCCCCGGCGTGACGTGCGCATTGCGCCATTGCTGCGGATCGACGTGCTGCGAGAAGTGTGCGACCGGCTGGCCGTGCACGAACGCGGACGCCGGTACGGCCGTGATCGCGTGCGGCGCGCGGAAGTTCACGTACGTCTTGTTGATGTTGGTGATATTGGTGATGTTCGTCACGTTCACGGTCTTGTTCACGTTGACGTTGTTCACCACGACGTTGCGGTTCACGCGGTCGTAGTAGTGCGGGCTCCAGCCGCCCCAGCCCGGATGCCACGGTTCGCCCGGGCCGAGCGCGAACCACGCGCAGCCGGCCGCGGCGACACCCCCTACCGTGAGCGCGACGCTCCAGTCGGGTCCGCCGCCACCGCCCACGAACGCGACGAGTGCCGGCGCATAGACCGGCGGCTGGCTGACGACCAGCGGGCCCGGTACCCAGGCCCAGCTATCGTCCACGTATGCCCAGCGGCCGTAGTGATACGGCGCGAACCCCCACGGCGCGTCGTCGACCCACGTCCAGCCCCACGGGGCCTGCCAGATCCAGTGGCCGTCGTGATACGGCGCCCAGTCGGCGGGCGTGTCGTTCGGCACCCATACCTGGCCGTAATTCGGGGTTTCGCGCCACGTGCCGTTCGCGTCGAGATCCTGGTAGCCGGGAATGTCGCGGGACACATAGCGGGCCGACACCGAGCGCTCCTCGGCCGCGTCGCGGCTGGCGGTCCACTGGTCGAGCGGATCGGGGCCCGGGGCGGCGGATTGCTGTGCGACCTGCAGGTCGGTGCCCGTGAACACGACCTGTTGCCCGGGCGACAGCGGGTACTGGCCGTTGCGGCCGTAGACGGTCGCACTGCCGCTGCGCACCGTGACCGTCGTGCTCGCACCGTTCGGGGCGACGTCGACGCGATAGTCGCCGGGGCCCGTGATGCCGAGCGCGAGATTAGGCGTGTCGATTTCGTACGATCCGCCGGCCGGCAGATCGCGCACGTGCGTCGATACGGTGCCGAGCCCCACTTTCAGCTGGGTCGACGAGTCGTCGAGGTTCAGCACCGACAGGCTCGTCGACTCGCCGAGCCGCACTGCGGTCGAGCCAATGTGCAGTTCCGAGCGCGCACCGGCATCGTTCCAGAGCTGGTCGCCGGTCGTCAGCGGCCGGTTCACGGCGGCATACGACCACGTATCGGTGCCGGCCGGTTCGGTCGTCACGGCGCCCGACAGGTAATTGAGCCGCGCGACACGGCTGGGCGGATCGCCGCCCGGTTGCCGTGCGGCGGCCGCGTAGGGCGGGGCGCCGGCCGATTGCGCGAAAGCGGGGGGCAGCGCCGCAAGCGCGACGAACGCGAGCAGCGTGCAGCGGGCGGTTCGCTTGAGCGTGAACAGGGTGGCCATGGTGAGCGTCTTCGTCTTTATCGCGGCGCGTCGATTCGTTCCGCTGAGTTCCCAATATCCGCTCGGCCTGTTTCAATGCTCGGTGTTTTGTAAGTCGAATGGCACGCGATGTAACAAAACCTGTCGATCGCGCGCCGTTGTCGTGCAGACGCAATCCAGGCGTCAAGCGGACGTAAGCCACCCGTCGAAAACCTGCTGTCCGGGCACCGTGACGCGCAGCACGCGCGGCCGTGTCGAGCGCTCGATCCAGCCGTGCGCGCAGAAGCTCTCGAGCAGCGCCGCGCCGAGTGCGCCGCCGAGATGCGAGCGCCGTTCGCTCCAGTCGAGGCAGCCGCACGCGAAGCGGCGCCGGCGCGTGCGCTGTTGCGCGACGTCGATGCCCCATTGCGCGAGCGCCTGGGTGCCGAGTTCGGTGGTCTCGATCGCATCGCCGTCGGCCAGCAGCCAGCCGCGCGCGGTGAGCCCGTCGAAGATGCGCACCGCGAGTTCGCCGGCCATGTGGTCGTAGCAGGTACGCGCATAGCGCAATTCGGCCGGGACCGTGCGGGACGGCGCCGGAACCGGGCGATGCGGCGCGGCCGCGCGCGCGACGTTCGCGAGCGCCTCGAGCGATGCCGCGATATCGGCCGATGCGATGCGGTAGTAGCGGTGCCGGCCGCGCACGTCGAGCGCGAGCAGGCCACCTTCGGTCAAGCGCGCGAGGTGGGCGCTTGCCGCGGACGGCGACAGCCCCGCGATCATCGTCAGTTCGCCTGCGGGTCGCGCGCTACCGTCCATCAGCACCCACAGCATCGCGGCGCGCCCGGGGTCGGCGATCAGTGAGCCGATGCGGCTAAGGCCCGGGAAGTGGTGGTCGTCTTGGTCGGTCATCGTCGTGTCTCGTCAGGCGGGATGAGCTTCAGTGTAGTGGGCGCGCGCATTCGATGTTTCGCTTTCGGCTGAAATGTCGGATGCAGTGGCGCCGGCGTCGACGATGCGGTGGAACCGGGCTGCGGCCGCGTGCGGGGCGCGCGTAGAATGGCCGAAAGCGGCTGCAGCGGGCGGCCGCACGTGACACGATGCAACGATGAAGACGATTTTCTGTTTGCTGGCGGCCGCGCTCGTTTGCGCGGCCTGCGCGCAAGGTAGTGCGGGTTCGGCCGGCGAGCGCGGCGGCAGCATAGAGATGTACGGAACGATCGATCAGGGCATCACGGTGCGCCGCTGACCGGTGCCGGCCGTGCGCACACCGGGCACAGCCCCGGCAGCCGCGCTACACGGGGCGTTCCGCGACGCGTTGCCGCAGTGCAACGTATAATGGCCCGATTACAGCGCCCCTGCCGCCTGGAGCCAACAAGATGTCCCAACCGTCCCCCGTACCGGCCGCCCTCGACCGCACCGAAACCGTATTCCGCTTCCTCGCCGAGCCGTCGTCCGTGAACTTCGGCGGCAAGGTGCATGGCGGCGCGCTGATGAAGTGGATCGACGAGGTCGCGTATGCGTGCGCGGCCGTCTGGTCGAGCCGCTATTGCGTGACGGTCAGCGTCGGCAACATCCGTTTCCAGCGTCCGATCATGGTCGGCAATCTGGTCGAGCTGAAGGCGCGCGTCGTTGCGACGGGCCGCACCAGCATGCACATCCATGTGTCCGTTCATGCCGGCGATCCGAAGGGCGGCATGCTGCGCCAGACGACCGATTGCCTCGTCGTGTTCGTCGCGGTCGACGAGAACGGCAACCCGGTGCCGGTGCCGCCGTTCGTGCCCGAGACTGACGAGCAGAAGGTGCTCGCGAAATATGCGGCCGACGTGCGGGCCGCGCTCGACAAGATCGTCGAGATGAAACCGGACGAGGTCGCGAAGGGCGCGGTCTGACCGCTGCGGGCGCCGCGCATCGCGCCGCGCCCGTCGTCCTGCGATTACTGCGACCCGATCATCTGCTCGGGACGTACCCACGCATCGAATTCCGCCTCGGTCAGGTAGCCGAGTGCAAGCGCGGCCGCCTTCAGCGTCGTGCCTTCCTTGTGCGCCTTCTTCGCGATCTGCGCCGACTTGTCGTAGCCGATGTGCGGATTGAGCGCCGTCACCAGCATCAGCGATTCGTTCAGCAGCAGGTCGATCCGCGAGCGGTTCGGCTCGATGCCCACCGCGCAGTGATCGTTGAAGCTCTGCGCGCCGTCGGCGAGCAGCCGCACCGACTGCAGCACGTTGTGCGCGATCATCGGCCGGAACACGTTCAGCTCGAAATTGCCGCTCGCGCCGCCGACGTTGACCGCGACGTCGTTGCCGAACACCTGGCAGCACAGCATCGTCACGGCTTCGGACTGCGTCGGGTTCACCTTGCCCGGCATGATCGAGCTGCCCGGCTCGTTCTCCGGAATCGACAGCTCGCCGAGCCCACAGCGCGGCCCGCTCGCGAGCCAGCGGACGTCGTTCGCGATCTTCATCAGGCCGGCCGCGACCGTCTTCAGTGCACCGTGCGCGAACACCAGCGCGTCGGCGGCCGCCATCACCTCGAACTTGCTCGGCGCCGTCACGAACGGCAGCTTCGCGAGCCGGCCGATTTCATCGGCGACGCGCACCGCGAACTCCGGATGCGCGTTCAGCCCCGTGCCGACCGCGGTGCCGCCGAGCGCGAGTTCGTACAGGTGCGGCAGCGCCGATTCGACGTGACGGATGCTCTGGTCGAGCTGCGCGACGTAGCCGGAAAACTCCTGGCCGAGCGTGAGCGGCGTCGCGTCCTGCAGGTGCGTGCGGCCGATCTTCACGATGTCGGCGAACGCCTTCGACTTCGCGTCGAGCGTCGTGCGCAGCGTGCGCAGTGCCGGCAGCAGGTGGTTGACGATCGCGTACGCGGCCGCGACGTGCATCGCGGTCGGGAACACGTCGTTCGACGACTGGCCGCGGTTCACGTCGTCGTTCGGATGAACCTTGCGCGCTTCGCCGCGCTCGCCGCCCATCAGTTCGCTTGCGCGATTCGCGATCACCTCGTTGAGGTTCATGTTGGTCTGCGTGCCGGAGCCCGTCTGCCACACGGCGAGCGGGAATTCACGCGGATGCTTGCCGGCGATGATCTCGTCGGCCGCGTCGATGATCGCGCGCGCCTTGTCGTCGGCCAGCACGCCGAGCGACTGGTTCACGGCCGCCGCGGCGCGCTTGACGATCGCGAGCGCGTGGATCAGCTCGGGCGACTGCTTCTCGGTCGAGATCCGGAAATTCTGCAGCGAGCGCTCGGTCTGCGCGCCCCAGAGCCGGTCGGCCGGCACGGCGATCTCGCCAAACGTATCGCGTTCCATCCGAACTGCTTCGTTCATGATCCACTCCTCCAGGAAAGGGGAAAGGCCGCGCGTCGCCGCGCGGCATCAGACGTAATCAGACGTATCGTGAGGCAGTCGCGCCGCTCGCGCGGCGTCTTGAAGTCTTCAGCCGACTAGCATAGCGCCGGCTCGGATTTCGCGTCTTGTCGCGCTCAGTGCGGCGACGTCACAAACGACGCGCTCTTCAGATGGAAGCGCCATGCCATCAGCACGGCCACGCTCGCGAGGCCGGCCGCGAGGCCCCACCAGAGGCCGCGGGCACCGAGGCCCACGTGGAACGCGAACCAGTAGCCGGTCGGAAAACCGATGCCCCAGTAACCGAGGGTCGCCGCGAGCATCGGGATGCGCGTGTCCTTCAGGCCGCGCAGCGCACCCGACGCGACGGTCTGCGCGCCGTCGACGATCTGGAACACCGCGGCGATGCCGAGCAGCGACGCGGCAAGCGACACGGTGGCCGCGTTGGCCGGATCGTCAAGGTTCAGGTACAGGCCGACGATCGCATGCGGCGCGACGATCAGCACGATGCCCGACAGCGTCATGAACGCGACGCCAAGGCCGAGTGCGACGAAGCCCGCATGCCGCGCGGCGACAGGCGCCCCTGCGCCGACCCAGTAACCGACCCGCACGTTGGCGGCCTGGCCGATCGCGAGCGGCACCATGAACGCCACCGACGCGACGTTCAGCGCGATCTGGTGTGCGGCCAGCGACGTCGCGCCGAGCACGCCGATCGTCAGGCCGGTCGCGAGGAACAGCGTCGATTCGACGCCGTACGTGATCGCGACGGGCCAGCCGATGCCGATCAGTTCGCCCATCATCGGCAGCTTCGGGCGCGCGGCCGTGACGAAATGGCGGAAGCGTTGCCGGCCGTGCAGCAGCCAGATCAGTGCGAGTGCGGTGAGCCAGATCGTGATCGTCGTCGCGACGGCCGAACCGAGGAAGCCGAGGCGCGGCAGCCCGAACGCGCCGTGGATCAGCCCGTAGTTCAGCACACCGTTGACGCCGACGCCGCCGATCGATACCCACAGCAGCCGGCGCGCCGCGCCGATCGCAGGCAGGAAGGCGCGCATCAGCCCGACGCCGATCAGGCTGCCGAGCGCGGCGAAGCGCAGGATGCCCGTGTATTCGCCGACGTGATGCGCGAGCAAGGGCGGCTCGTGGAACATCAGCAGGATCGGTTCGGACAGCGACAGCGCGATGATGGCCGGAATCGCGAGCAGCACGGACAGCGCGAAGCCGGTCCAGTAGATGTGCGGTACGCGCTCGTCGGCCTTGGCGCCGCGCGCGTGCGCGACGCTGACGCTGACTGACGACAGCACGCCTTGCAGCACGGTCACGATGACGAAGAAGAAGTTCGCGCCGAGCCCGCCCGCCGCCAGCGAATCGGGGCCGAGCGAGCCGAGCAGCACCGTGTCGGTGACGCTCATCGCCATCTGCGAGAGCTGCGCGATCGCGAGCGGCGCGGCGAGGCGCGCGGTATCGGCGGCGTGACTGGACAGGGACGGCGGCGCGGCGGCCGTCCGCGTAAGACCGGAATGCGACATGGAATGGGCGCTCGCGCGGGTGCGGGCCCGCGCTATATGTATTTATTTTGAGAGACGGCTAGCTTACGGCTTTATTCGAACGGTGTCGAACGCGCGCGCCGATGGCCATGTCGCAGGCAGGGGGAACCGTCGGCCCTAGGCTTCGCGCACGGCAATGCGCGTGTCGCCGAGCAGGACGACCTGGCCCGCGCGGATCTTGCAGGTCTTGCGCAGCTCGACCGCGCCGTCGACTTTCACCGCGCCGGACGCGACGATCAGCTTCGCGGTGCCGCCGCTGTCCGCGAGGCCGGTGATCTTGAGAAGGTTGTGCAGCTCGACGTATTCGCCGGTCAGCGTGAAATCCAGGTTGGGCATGACGAAGAAGGTGCGCAATGCGCGGGAGGAATCGCCTCGCATCATACGGCACCGCCGGCCTGCGCGCGAGCGCGGCCGGCCGCCGGAGGCAGTTGTTAGGGAATGTGAGCCATTCGTCAGCAAATGAAACGGTGGGTAACAGTCTGAGAGATTCGAGAACCGGCCGTGCGGGCCGCGGGTCTTTTGTCGTACCTGCTGCGTGTTGCGGCGGGGACGCCACGGTCCGCATTGCTGCGGATCGGGCTCACAACTTCCTGAGGAGAATTGCCATGTCCAAGATTCGTACGATGCTGATCGGTGCCGCGCTGACGGCGTTCGCCACTTCGGCCGCATTTGCCCAGACGGGCACGGCGGTGCAGGGCGCAGCCGGTGCCGGCGTACAGGCGCAGACGCCGGCCGCGGGTGCCGGTGCCGGCATGCAGGGCAGTGCGGGCGCGAACGCGTCGGGCAATGCGGCCGG
>NZ_JAAGPG010000416.1:0-7694 GCF_017104665.1 Burkholderia sp. Se-20378
TGCGCCCGCTTCGTCCGCGCCGCATCGCGACGGCTCGCTGAAAATCGGCTCGCTGAAAGGCGTGCCGTCGTAACGCCAATCACCGAGGGCAGTCCGGCGCGCCAACCCCGCGCCGGGCGAGACGCGTCGTCGTGCGATGAACGACCTCCAGTTGGTTGTGAAGCCTCAATAGGCTGCGCCTATGGTTCATCCGGGCTCGGGCCCGACGACTGAACGCCGCCCGCTCCAGCTTCCTGAATCCCGGCTGGATGAATGTTCACAAGAATGAACGACACGCGTTAGCCCGTCGACCGGAACAGATTCCGCGTAGCGTCGAACGCGGCCCGCGCGGCGTTACCACCGGCACGCCGCAGGTATCGCAGCCCTCCCGTCGCGCCGTGCCCCACGCGCGCGCCGTCGCCCCCCACGCGAATTGCAGAACAGTTGCGCCACCGCAGGGTGTCGTTTCGATTTGTGCTGCAGTGGTGTCAATAGAGCCTGCTAATATGCATTTTCGCCCGCGATCGGCCTGCCTGGCATCAGGCGCAGTCCGTCAGCCGATCGGCCCACCATGAAGTGTTTTCGCAGACGTGAGGCAACCAGAACCCATGAATAACCTGCACCGCGAACTCGCCCCGATCTCGTCCTCCGCCTGGGAACAAATCGAGGAGGAAGTGGCACGCACGTTCAAACGATCGGTGGCCGGCCGCCGCGTCGTCGACGTCGACGGCCCCGAAGGCCCCGAGCTGTCGGCCGTCGGCACCGGGCACCTCGTCGACGTCGCCGCCCCGCGCGAGCAAGTGAATGCGCGGCTGCGCGAAGTCCGCACGATCGTCGAGCTGACCGTGCCGTTCGAGCTGAGCCGCGATGCGATCGACAGCGTCGAGCGCGGCGCGCGCGACGCCGACTGGCAACCGGCGAAGGACGCCGCGCAGCGGCTCGCGTTCGCCGAAGACGACGCGATTTTCGATGGCTACCAGGCCGCCGGCATCGTCGGCATCCGCGAAGGCACGTCGAACCGCAAGCTCACGCTGCCGGCGGATGTGAGCGCCTATCCCGACGCGATCAGCGACGCGCTCGAGGCGCTGCGGCTTGCCGGCGTCGACGGCCCGTACTCGGTCGTGCTCGGCTCGGATGCGTACACGGCGCTCAGCGAAGCGCGCGACCAGGGCTATCCGGTCCTCGGCCATATCAAGCGGATCGTCAGCGGCGAGATCATCTGGGCGCCGGCGATCAGCGGCGGCTGCGTGCTGTCCACGCGCGGCGGCGATTACGAGCTGCACCTCGGGGAAGACGTATCGATCGGCTACACGAGTCATACCGACAAGGTCGTCCGCCTGTACCTGCGCGAAACGTTCACGTTCCTGATGCTGACGAGCGAAGCATCGGTGGCCGTGGCGCCGCAGGCCAACACGGCTGCCTGACCGCGTTGCCTGCGCGCGATGCCCGCCGGGCGTCGCGCGCGAGCGGCCGCACCGCCGGCCGCATGTTCGTCGCCGATCAAACCCATCTTGCATGGAGTGTGTGATGAGCGAGTCGAATGAGGCATTGCAGGCGCTGCAGGCGTCGGTCGATCACCTGAAGCAGGCGGTCGATGCGAACGCGAGCAGCCAGGCCGGCGACACCGCCGTGCTGTTCACCGTCTTGTCGCTGGTCCTGGCGGAGTTGCCGCCCGACACGCGCAACCTGATCGAGGATTCGTTCGCCGTCTGGGCCAATGGCCTGCCGAATGCGGCACTGTCAACGGACGTGAAGCAGATCGCCCGGCAACGCCTTGCGATGACCGTCCCGGACTAACCGCGGCACGTCAAGGTTGCGCCGTGTCCGGCCCGGACCGTGCAACCCGCCCTCGCCTTCGGCCGGCACACACGCATCGTCTGCGGTGCGTGTGTGGTGGCACTTAGCCGGTCGCGGCACGCGCCCCCCGCGACGCTTCCGTCGCGCCTCCCCACCCGCGGTGCCGGTCACCCGCCGGCAAGCGGCGCCCTGCGCGCCGATGTCGCACCGCGATCCGTTCGCGTTCCGCCCGCCTCCGCCTCCTGTCATCACCCGCTGCGCACGCCGCGCACGCCCGTGCCGCCGTGCGCCCGCCCGTCTGTACTCCTTGCCACCCGTGCGCGCGTGCATGCGAGGGTGCAATTCACGGCCGGACCGCTGCGGACCTGTGTCTTGGATGTCCCCCGCCGTTTCGCTATTTTGACCGCAGTCGACGCGACGCCGTGGGCTCCTCCCGGCACGCCCTCTTGCCGACCGGACCGCGACCTTGCACGACGCCGGCGCGCGCTGCTTGACAGCAGCGGCGCCGCCCGCGCGCCGCCGTGCCGCGCGTCGTGCGTTCGCGGTCGGGAAGCGCCAAGCGCCGCACCGCATCGGGACTTCACCCTTCGACCCACTTTCACCGACAGGAGCCAGACCACCATGCCCGCACTTTGCGATATCTGCCACGCCCGGCCGGCCGTCGCGCGCGCAACCGTGATGCAGGACGGCGAGCGCAAGACGATCTCGATCTGCGATTACCACTTCCGTCAGCTGATGCGGCATCAGAGCATGCTGAACCCGTTCGATTCACTGCTCGGCGGGGGCGGCTCGTCGTCGCTGTTCGGTGGGCTCGACGACGACGCGCCGCTCGCCGCCGAGATCCCGCGCGAATCGGTCGACCCGACCGACGCGTTCAGCGAGCAGACGCTGGAACTGCTGCAGCGCGCGGCCGAGAAGGCGCACGAGCTGCGCCGCAGCGAGCTCGATTCCGAACACCTGTTGTACGCGCTCGCGGACACCGACGTGTGCGCTGCGCTGCTGAAGGAACTGAAGCTGTCGCCGCAGGACATTCGCTCGTACATCGACGAGCATGCGCACACCGGCACGGCCGACCCCGATGCGCCGCTCGACAAGCTGTCGATTTCGCCGCGCGTGAAGAAGGCCGTGCAGTACGCGTTCCAGGCGTCGCGCGATCTCGGTCACTCGTACATCGGCCCCGAGCACCTGCTGATCGGGCTCGCCTCGGTGCCGGACAGCGTCGCCGGCACGCTGCTGAAGAAATACGGCGTGACGCCCGAGGCGCTGCGCCAGAAGGTCGTGAAAGTGGTCGGCAAAGGCGCCGAGGACGGCCGCGTCGATGCGCCGACCGGCACGCCGAACCTCGACAAGTTCGGCCGCGACCTCACCGCGATCGCGCGCCAGGGCAAGCTCGACCCGGTGCTCGGCCGCGCGCAGGAAATCGAGAGCACGATCGAGGTGCTCGCGCGTCGCAAGAAGAACAACCCGGTGCTGATCGGCGAGCCGGGCGTCGGCAAGACGGCGATCGTCGAAGGGCTCGCGCAGCGGATCGTCAACGGCGACGTGCCCGAGGTGCTGCGCGACAAGCGGCTCGTCGAAGTCAACATCAACTCGATGGTGGCCGGCGCGAAGTATCGCGGCGAATTCGAGGAGCGCGCGAAGCAGCTGATCGACGAAGTCACTGCGAAGCAGGACGAACTGATCCTGTTCATCGACGAGCTGCACACGATCGTCGGTGCCGGCCAGGGCGGCGGCGAAGGCGGCCTCGACATCGCGAACGTGCTGAAGCCCGCGCTTGCGCGCGGCGAGCTGAGCCTGATCGGCGCGACGACGCTCAACGAATACCAGAAGTACATCGAGAAGGACGCCGCGCTCGAACGGCGCTTCCAGCCGGTGTTCGTGCCGGAGCCGAGCGTCGAGCAGACGATCGTGATCCTGCGCGGGCTGCGCGACAGCCTCGAGGCGCACCACCAGGTGACGTTCGCCGACGACGCATTCGTCGCGGCCGCGGAATTCGCCGATCGCTACATCACGTCGCGCTTCCTCCCCGACAAGGCGATCGACCTGATCGACCAGGCCGCCGCACGCGTGCGGATCGGCGCGACGTCGCGCCCGATCGACATCCAGGAAGGCGAAGCGCAGATCGCGCAACTGAAGCGCGAGCAGGACTACGCAACGTCGCGCAAGCGCTTCGACGAAGCGAAGCAGTTCGAGGAGCAGATCAACGCGAAGCAGAAATCCGTCGACGAGATGATGGAGGCGTGGCAGCGCAAGACCGGCTCCGAAACGCTCGAAGTGACCGTCGAATCGGTGGCCGAGGTCGTATCGCGGCTGACCGGCATCCCCGTGTCCGAACTCACGCAGGAAGAACGCCAGAAGCTGCTGAAGATGGAGGAGCAACTGCGCGAGCGCGTGGTCGGCCAGAGCGATGCCGTGGTGGCCGTCAGCGATGCCGTGCGGCTGTCGCGCGCGGGGCTCGGCCAGACGCACCGGCCGATCGCGACGTTCCTGTTCCTCGGGCCGACGGGCGTCGGCAAGACCGAACTCGCGAAGGCGCTCGCCGAGACCGTGTTCGGCGACGAGCAGGCGATCATCCGCATCGACATGTCCGAGTACATGGAGCGGCATGCGGTCGCGCGGCTGATCGGCGCGCCGCCCGGCTACGTCGGCTACGACGAAGGCGGCCAGCTCACCGAACGCGTGCGGCGGCGCCCGTACAGCGTGATCCTGCTCGACGAGATCGAGAAGGCGCATCCGGACGTCTACAACGTGCTGCTGCAGGTGTTCGACGACGGCCGCCTGACCGACGGCAAGGGTCGCGTGGTCGACTTCAGCAACACGATCATCATCGCGACGAGCAACCTCGGCGCCGCGATCATCATGGACAACCTCACGCAACCGGAAGCCGCGCGCAAGACCGACAAGGCGATCCGCGAGGAACTGATGCAGGTGCTGAAGGGCCATTTCCGCCCCGAATTCCTGAACCGGATCGACGAGGTGATCGTCTTCCATGCGCTGTCGAAGGAGAACATCCGCTCGATCGTGCAGATCCAGCTCGACCGCGTGGTGCGCACGGCCGCCGCGCAGGACATCACGCTCGTGATGGGCGACTCGCTCGTCGAGCACCTGACCGAAGCCGGCTACCAGCCGGAGTTCGGCGCGCGCGAGCTGAAGCGCCAGATCCGCCAGACCATCGAGACCCGGCTCGCGAAGGAGATCCTCGCCGACCGGCTGAAATCGGGCGACCGGTGCGAAGTCGACTACGACAAGGCCAGCGACGAAGTGAAGTTCAACACGCTCGCCGCGCCTGAAGCGAAGGAAACCAAGGACGCGAAGAAGGACGCCGACGGCAAGGCGAAACCGAACGGCAAGGCGGCCAAGGCAGGCAACGATGCGAAGACGGGCGACACGCCCGCCGACGCACCGCCGCCCGCGCCCGCCGCGAAACCGTCCGGCAAGAAGTCGTCCGGCTCAAAGAAGGACGCGCACTGAATAACAGCATGCCCCGCACGCCCGGGGCACGCATGACCGGCTCCGTCCCCCGGACGGAGCCGCCCCACGCCGCGACACGGCGCAAACCGAGCCACCCGTACCGGGACCGGCTGATGGAGATTCACATGACAAATCGACGCGAAGTGCCAGGCATCAGGAAGTACGACGGGCCCGCCGGTGGTTGGGGCGCGCTTCGCGCGACAGCCGATGCGGTGCGCACGCAAATGGAAACCATCGAGGCGCCGATCGTGCTGATGCGGACCAACCAGCCCGACGGCTTCGACTGCCCCGGCTGTGCGTGGCCCGACAAGGAACACAAGTCGACCTTCCAGTTCTGCGAGAACGGCGCGAAGGCCGTCACGTGGGAAGCGACGACCAAGCGCGTGACGCCCGAGTTCTTCGCGGCGAACACCGTGTCGTCGCTGCTGCGCATGTCGGACTACGAGCTGGAGAACATGGGCCGGCTCACGCATCCGCTCGTCTACGACCGCGCGACCGACACGTTCCGCCCGATCGAATGGGACGACGCGTTCGCGCGCATCGGCGAAGTGCTGCGCGCGCTGCCGCCCGATCAGGTCGAGTTCTATACGTCGGGGCGCGCGTCGAACGAAGCCGCGTACCTGTACCAGCTGTTCGCGCGCGAGTTCGGCACCAACAACTTCCCCGACTGCTCGAACATGTGCCACGAGCCGACCAGCGTCGGCCTGCCGCAGTCGATCGGCATCGGCAAGGGCACGGTGTCGCTAGAGGATTTCGACCACTGCGAGCTGATCATCTCGATCGGCCACAATCCCGGCACGAACCACCCGCGGATGATGGGCACGCTGCACGAGTGCTCGCGGCGCAACGTGCCGATCATCGTGTTCAACCCGCTGCGCGAGCGCGCGCTCGAACGCTTCGCCGATCCGCAGGACATGATCGAGATGGCGTCGTTCGGCTCGACCCGGATCGCATCGACGTACTACCAGGTCGACGCCGGCGGCGACGCGGCCGCGCTGAAGGGCATCATGAAGGCGCTGCTGCAGCTCGAAGCCGAGCGGGGCGACGTGCTCGACCGCGACTTCATCGCGCAGCACACCAACGGCTTCGACGCGTTCTCGGCCGATCTCGAAGCCACGTCGTGGGACGACATCGAGCGCGCGAGCGGGCTCAGCCAGGCGCAGCTCGAACAGGTCGCGCTCGCCTACGCGAAGTCGAACGCGACGATCGTCACGTACGGGATGGGCGTCACGCAGCACAACAAGGGCACGGCAACCGTGCGCCTGATCGCCGACCTGCTCCTGATGCGCGGCAACATCGGCAAGCCCGGCGCCGGCGTGTGCCCGCTGCGCGGCCACTCGAACGTGCAGGGCAACCGCACGGTCGGCATCACCGAGAAGCCGTCGGCCGAGTTCCTGAAGAAGATCGAGGACGTGTGCGGCTTCACGCCGCCCGCGCATCACGGGCACGACGCCGTGCAGGCGATGCAGGCGATGATCGATGGCACCGCGAAGGCGCTGCTGTGCCTCGGCGGCAACTTCGCGGTCGCGCTGCCCGATCCGGAACAGTCGTTCCCGGCGATGGCGAAGCTCGACCTGAGCGTGCATCTCGGCACCAAGCTGAACCGCTCGCACCTGCTGGTCGCGAAGGAAACCTTCATCCTGCCGGTGCTCGGCCGCACCGAGCTCGACATGCAGGCAACCGGCCGGCAGTCGATCACCGTCGAGGATTCGATGTCGATGGTTCACGCATCGGCCGGCAAGCTCAAGCCGGCGTCGGACCAGTTGCGCTCGGAACCCGCGATCGTCGCGGGGATCGCGCATGCGACGCTGCCGGCGAGCAAGGTCGCGTGGCTCGACCTGATCGACGACTACGACCGCATCCGCGACCTGATCGACCGCACCGTATCGGGCTTCGAGGCGTTCAACGATCGCATCCGCACGCCGGGCGGCTTCCGCCTGCCGCTGCCGCCCACCGAGCGCGTCTGGCCGACACCGACCGGCAAGGCGATGTTCTCGGTCTACAAGGGCGTGAAGGAAGATGCCGACGTGCTCGGCGCCGAGCAGGTGCTGCGGCTGATCACGCTGCGCAGCCACGACCAGTACAACACGACGATCTACGGGCTCGACGATCGCTATCGCGGCGTGTTCGGCCGGCGCGACGTGCTGTTCATGAACCCCGCCGATCTCGCGAAGTACGGGCTCGAACACGGCGACCTCGTCGACATCGAGACGGTCACCGCATCGGGCCGCGCGCTGCGTCTCGAGAAGATCACCGCGATCGAGTACGACATCGCGCCGGGGTCGGTCGGCGCGTACTACCCGGAAGCGAACGTGCTCGTGCCGCTCGACTACATCGACAAGGAAAGCGGCACGCCGTCGTACAAGTCGGTGCCGGTGCGCGTCGCGCGCGCGGCGGTGGTCTGACGCAACGGCAGGCTCGCGGGCGCCGTTCAGCGCACCCCGCGG
>NZ_JAAGPG010000417.1:0-7573 GCF_017104665.1 Burkholderia sp. Se-20378
TTGTTGCTTGTGATGTTTTCTTCATTTATGAGTCGGATATCAGCGCATGTACTCCGCTGGCGCTCACTCTTTCCCTGCACGTCGCTCTTCCGTTCTCGTGCGGTCGCGTTGGTGCGAGGGCGGGTCGGGCACGCGGATTTCGCGCGGCTGGAACGGGCCAGCAACGCGGCGGCCCGTGTGCTGCTGCGGCGCGTGACCGAAGTCGACAGCGACGACGGCCGCGCGTTGCTGCGCGGTGCGGTGTTGCTGAGAACGATCGCGGAGACGGCGGCCGCGCACGATGGCTTCCTGCGAGGCCGCCAGGAATGACGGGGCGCTCGACGCGCGTGAGCGGCGATTCGCGCGTCAACTAAGCCGATAAGCCTTGCCCGGCGTCACTTCCGCCGGCAGCGGCTCGCGGTTCAGTTCGAGCAGCGTGCGCTCGATCTGCCGCGTCATCGCATCGAGGGCGAGATGGTTCGGCCCGTCGCCGAACGGTTCGGCGATTGCATGTGCGATCGCATCGAGCGCGATCAGCGTATAGGCGACGAACACGGTAACGAACGGCGTCGCCGCGCCGATCGAATCGACGAGACCGAACGGCAGCAGCACGCAGTACGCGTAGATGGTCCGGTGCAGCAGCACGTCGTACGAGAACGGGATCGGCGTCGACGCGATCCGTTCGCAGCCGCTCACCATCGATACGAGATCGTCGAGGCGCGCGTCGAGCATCCACAGCCGCGTGTCGGAGAGGTGGCCCGCATCGGCGCGTGCGGCGAACGCTTCGCGCAGTTCGTGCACGATGACGACCGGGCGGAACCGCGAAGCGGCGACGCGTGCGTAGGCGGTGCCGTCGAGCAGCCCGCGCAGGTCCGTGGCCGGATCGGTGCCGCGCAGCTGATGCTTGAGCGCATAGACGTACGCGACGACCGTCCGCACGAACGCACGCCGCGATGCATCGTCACGATCGATCGCACCGTAGCTGAGCGCCTGCGACACCAGCGTGCGCGTGGCGGTCAGCACGCCGCCCCACAGTTGCCGCCCCTCGCGGTAGCGCTCGTAGCTCGCGTTGTTGCGAAACCCCGCGAAGATCGCGAGCGTGAGGCCGATCAGCGTGAACGGCGTCGGGTTCAGCGGCACCTTCTCGCCGAGCACGCGACCGCCGCCCCATACCGCGACGAGGCTGATCGCGAGCGTCAGCACGAGCTGCGGCAGGATGGTCGGCAGTACCGAGCCGTTCCAGACGAGCAGCATCCGCAGCCAGTGCTCGCGCGGACGAACGATCATCGCGGCGCTCCGTCAGGCGGCGATCGACGCCGGCGCGGCCGCGCGATGCAGCAGCACCGGGATCGACTTCGACGTCGGCGTGTTGCACACGTCGCCAACGCTGTCGAGCGGCACGAGCGGGTTCGTTTCCGGGTAGTACGCGCCGATGCAGCCGCGCGGGATGTCGTACTCGACGAGCAGGAAGCCGTCCGCGCGCCGCTCGATGCCGTCGTGCCACACGGTTTCCATGTCGACCCATTCGCCGGCCTTCAGGCCGAGCATCGCGAGGTCGTCACGGTTGGCGAACACCACGCGGCGCTGGCCGAACACGCCGCGATAGCGGTCGTCGAGCCCGTAGACGGTCGTGTTGTACTGGTCGTGCGAGCGCGTCGTCATCAGCGTCATCAGGCGTTCGCCGTGCAGCGCGCGGGCACGCTGGATCGGCGTGTCGGCCGGCAGTGCGTGCGCGATGAAATTCGCCTTGCCCGTCGGCGTGAGCCATTCGCGGTCGCGCGACGCCACGCGCAGGTGGAAGCCGCCCGGCCGTGCGATGCGCGTGTTGTAGTCGTAGAAGCCGTCGAGTGTCGCCTCGATCGCATCGCGGATCTTCGCGTAGTCGTCCTTGTAGGCCAGCCAGTCGATCTTGCCGTTGCCGAACAGCGCATGGCCCATGTGCGCGACGATCGCGGGCTCCGACATCAGGTTCGGCGACGCCGGCTTGTTCATCCCGTACGACACGTGAACCATGCTCATCGAATCCTCGACCGTCACGCCTTGCGCGACATTGTCCTGCAGGTCGATTTCGGTGCGGCCGAGCGTCGGCAGGATCAGCGCGTCGCGGCCGTGGATCAGGTGGCTGCGGTTCAGCTTCGTCGTGATGTGTACGGAAAGGTCGCAGCGGCGCATGCCTTCCCACGTGCGCGGCGTGTCGGGCGTCGCCATCGCGAAGTTGCCGCCGAGGCCGATCAGCACCTTCACGTGGCCTTCGAGCATCCCTTCGATCGTCTCGACGACGTCGTAGCCGTGGTGGCGCGGCGGTTCGAAGTCGAACACGTGGCCGAGCCGGTCGAGGAACGCCTGCGACGGCTTTTCCTCGATGCCGACCGTGCGGTTGCCCTGCACGTTGGAGTGGCCGCGCACCGGGCACAGGCCCGCGCCCGGGCGGCCGATATTGCCGCGCATCAGCATCAGGTTCGTCAGCATCTGCACGGTCGCGACCGAATGCTTGTGCTGCGTGATGCCCATGCCCCACGTCGCGATCACGCGCTCGCTGCGCGTATAGAGTTGAGCGAGGCTGTCGATCTGTTCGTACGGCACACCGCTTTCGGCCGTCAGCGCGGACCAGCTTTCGTTGCGCAGGTCGTCGGCGAACGCGTCGAAGCCGGCCGTGTGCTCGCCGATGAACGCGGTGTCGAGCACGCGCGGCGCGCCGGCGGCGCGCGCGGCGTCGTCGAGTTCGAGCACGCGCTTCGCCATCCCCTTGATCAGCGCGAAATCGCCGCCGATCGTCGGCTGGATGAACGTCGACGCGATCTTGGTGCCCGACATCGTCAGCATTTCGATCGGGCTTTGCGGATCGGCGAAGCGCTCGAGGCCGCGTTCCTTCAGCGGGTTGATCGACACGATCGTCGCGCCGCGCTTTGCGCACTCGCGCAGCTCGCCCATCATCCGCGGGTGGTTGGTGGCCGGGTTCTGGCCGAAGATCAGCAGCGTGTCCGCATGTTCGAAATCGTCGAGCGTGACCGTGCCCTTGCCGACGCCGACCGATGCCGGCAGCCCGCGGCTCGTCGCCTCGTGGCACATGTTCGAGCAGTCGGGGAAGTTGTTCGTGCCGTACAGCCGCACGAGCAGCTGGTACAGGAACGCCGCTTCGTTGCTGGCGCGCCCGGACGTGTAGAACGCGGCCTGGTTCGGGTCGGGCAGTGCGCGCAGGTGGCGCGCGATCAGCTCGAACGCGTCGTCCCATGCGATCGGCACGTAGCGGTCGGTCTGCGCGTCGTACACCATCGGATCGGTGAGCCGGCCGTGCTGCTCGAGTTCGAAGTCCGACTGTTCGAGCAGCTCGGTCACGGTGTGCGCGGCGAAGAATTCGGGCGTCACGCGCTTGCTCGTCGCTTCGGCGGCCACGGCCTTCACGCCGTTTTCACAGAATTCGAACGTCGATGCGTGCTGGCGGTCGGGCCACGCGCAGCCCGGGCAGTCGAAGCCGTCGGGCTGGTTCTGGCGCAGCAGCGTACGGTAGTTGCCGCCTGCGACCTTTTCCTTGATCAGGTTGATCGTGACGGCTTTCAGCGCGCCCCAGCCGGCGGCCGGGTGGGTGTACGGTTCGATGCGCGCGGTGGCGGATTTCTTTTTCATGATGCAGCGGGTGTCGGGGTCGATGGGTGCAGAGTACGCGCGGCCCCGGTCCGGCTGTGTGTACACCTGTTCGCTTCAAAAAAGAGTACAGTTGCGGCCATTCAGGCAGTGCGGATCGCAACTGTGTTGTTGAAGGGAAGTTGAAAGGAAGGCGCATGAAGCGTTACGAACAACTGGCCGACGATCTCCAGGCGCAGATCGAGCGTGGCGTGTACCGGCCCGGCGAGCGGATTCCGTCGGTGCGGCAGGCGAGCCGGCAGCAGCAGCTCAGCGTCACGACCGTGCTGCGCGCGTACCTCGTGCTGGAAAGCCGCGGCCTGATCGAAAGCCGGCCGCAATCGGGCTATTTCGTCCGCGCGCGCACGTCGGCGCCGGTCGAGGCCGAGCTGCACATGTCGGCGCCGGCCGCCGAGCCGTCGGCCGTGGACGTGAGCCGGCTCGTGCTGTCGACGCTGCGCTCGATTTCGCGCGACGACGCGGTGCCACTCGGCTCGCCGTATCCCGATGCGTCGCAGTTTCCGGTGCAGCGTCTCGCACGCTATGCGCAGACGATCGGCCGCCGCCGCACGCGCTGGGGCGTGATCGACGATCTGCCGCCCGGCAACCAGGAGCTGATCCGCCAGATTGCGCGGCGCTATGCGGAGCGCGGGATCGCGGTCGAGCCCGGCGAGATCGTGGTGACGATCGGCGCGACCGAGGCGATCAACCTGTGCCTGCAGGCCGTCGCGAAGCCGGGCGACACGATCGCCGTGGAGTCACCGACCTTCTACGCGATGCTGCATGCGATCGAGCGGATGGGCATGCGCGCGCTGGAGGTCGCGACGCATCCGGTCGACGGCATCGATCTCGATGCGCTCGAACGGATCCTCGAACGCGAGCGCATCGCCGCGTGCATGGTGATGCCGAACTACCAGAATCCGCTCGGTTTCCAGATGCCCGACCCGCGCAAGCGTGCGCTCGTCGAACTGCTGGCAAAGCACGGCGTGCCGGCGATCGAGAGCGACGTCTATCACGAGCTGCACTTCGGCGACACGACACCGAGCGCGCTGAAGTCGTTCGACCGCGACGGGCTCGTGCTGCATTGCGCGTCGTTCACGAAGAGCCTGTCGCCGCGCTACCGGATCGGCTGGGCGATGCCGGGCCGCTACCGCGACCAGGTCGAGAAGCTCAAATTCCTGAACACGCTCGCGACGCCCGCGATCGAGCAGCTCGCGATCGCCGAGTTCCTGAAATTCGACGGCTACGATTTTCATCTGCGACGCATGCGCAAGCAGTACGCGCAGCAGGCGAGCCTGATGAGCGCGATGGTGCGGCGTTTCTTTCCCGAAGGCACGCGGCTGTCGCAGCCGCAGGGCGGGTACGTGCTGTGGGTCGAGCTGCCGCCGCAGGTCGATGCGATGAAGCTGTATGCGGTGGCGCTCGCTCAGGGGATCACGGTCGGCCCCGGGCACATGTTCTCGGCGAGCACCGATTACCGGCATTTCATCCGGCTCAACTACAGCTATCCGTGGTCGCGGCAGATCGAGGATGCGTTGAAGGTGCTCGGGCGGCTCGCGTCGGAGTGCGCGGCGCGGTGAGTGCAGGGGGCCGCGCGGCGAGCGGCGGCCGATCGCCGGCCGCCACCGCATGCATCAACCCGCGTGCGGCGCCTGCAGCCCGGCTTGCGCGGCGCCGACCATCTGCCGCATGTCGAAGCCCGACGGGTGCTGGTACACGCGCAGCCCGAATTCCGGCAGCACCGCGATCAGGTGATCGAACAGGTCGGACTGGATGGCCTCGTAGTCGACCCACGTCGTCGTGTCGGTGAAGCAGTACAGTTCGAGCGGAATGCCTTCGGCCGTGAGCGGCAGTTGCCGCGCCATGCAGGTCATGTCGCGGCGGATGCGCGGATGGCCTTTCAGGTAGTTCGCGACATACGCGCGGAACGTGCCGAGATTCGTCAGCTGGCGGCGATTCGCCGGGCAGTCGCCGGCCGCGCCGAGCGTGCCGTTCCATTGCTCGATCGCGTCGACCTTGTCCTCGAGATAATCCTTCAGCAGCGTCAGGCGTTCGAGCCGTTCGATCTCGTCGCTGGACAGAAAGCGCACGCTCGTCGCGTCGACGAACAGCGCGCGCTTGATGCGGCGCCCGCCCGCTTCGGTCATCCCGCGCCAGTTCTGGTAGCTCTCGGTGATCAGCTTCCACGTCGGCACCGTGATGATCGTGTGATCGAAGTTCGCGACCTTGACGGTGTTCAGCGTGATGTCGATGACGGTACCGTCCGCGCCGGCCGACGGCATCGTGATCCAGTCGCCGATCCGCAGCATGTCGTTCGACGACAGCTGCACGCCCGCGACGAGGCCGAGCAGCGTGTCCTTGAAGATCAGCATCAGCACCGCGGACATCGCGCCGATGCCCGACAGCAGCAGGCCGATCTGCTTGCCGGTCGCGTCGCCGATCACGACCAGCGCGGCCGTGATGAACATCACGAGCTTGACGAGCTGCATCGCGCCTTTCAGCGACAGGTGCGGCTGGTCGCGCTGATCGCGCTGGACCATGCGATGCGTGTGTTCGAGCGCGGACAGCGTCGCGCTGACCGTCATCGTCACGAGGAACACGACCAGTGCGAACAGCACCTTGTCGGCGGCCTCGGCGGCTGTCTCGGGGATGCCGGGCACCGCGCCGAGCCCGAGCTTGATCACGACGAACGGGACGATGCGGTTCAGCCATTTGAACGCGCCGAACTCGAACAGCGCGTCGTCGACGCGCGTGGCGGAAAGCCGTGCGAGCCGCGCAACCACGCGGAACAGCAGGAAATGGACGACGGCGGTGATCGCGCCGGCGGCGGCGAGCAGGATGAGGATGCCGACGAGCGGCGCAAACCAGGATTCGTTCAGGGTCATAGGGGCAAACAGGGGCCTTCTCGTGCGTTGAATCGGCGCCGCGGCGCGGCGCGCGCCCGGTGACGGGCACATGAAAGGGACCGTGATTGTGCCATCGGGTTCCAGCCACGTTGCCGTGAATGCGGGGTGAGCGGCTCCCGAACCTCCTCACCATTGCGCAGGTCTCCTCTGTAATCGGGTGAGGGCGGGTGACGAAAGCGCGTCACCGCAAGCCGCCGCACGCGCGTGCTGCCGGATGCGTTGCACTCCGGCGGGGGATCGGCTCGGCCCTGCTGCGGCGGGTCTTCGCGCTTCAATGCGCGTGACCGGCGATCCATGCAATCATGCGGACGTCGCATGGATCGTCGGTGCGCCGTTCGTCGTTGCGTGCGGCCCGGCGCCGACGGTGAGCGACATGCGCCGCCTTCGCGCACTTGCCATGCGATGCCTGCCCGGCGCACGATGCGCGAGCGACTTCGCGAACCCCGTCACCCCGTATTCACGCATTCCACGCATGCAAGATTCCAACGAAAGCCGCGCGTCAGGCGTGCGGTTGCTGAAAGGCATCCTCCCGATCCGCCGTGGCGGGGCGATCCGCGACATCTTCGCGGGCATGTCGCTCGCATCGATGGACATCCCGCAGGTGCTCGGCTATGCGCGCATCGCTGGCATGCCGGCCGTCACGGGCCTCTACACGGTGTTCCTGCCGCTCGTCGCGTTCGCGTGCTTCGGCGCGTCGCGGCATCTGGTGGTGGCCGCCGATTCCGCGACCGCGACGATCTTCGCGAGCCGGCTGTCGTCGATGGCGCCGGCCGGCAGCGCCGAGTACGTCGCGCTGGCCGGCATGGTCGCGCTGCTGACGGCCGCGATGTTGCTGCTCGCGCGCATCTTCAAGCTGGGTTTTCTCGCCGATTTCCTGTCGCGCACGGTGCTGGTCGGCTTTCTCGCCGGCGTCGGCGTGCAGGTGTCGATCGCGATGCTCGGCGACATGCTCGGGCTGGCCGTGCCGTACCCGGCGTCGCGCAGCCTGGCGCAGCTCGACTACGTCGTCACGCATCTCGTTCATACGAACCGGCCGACGTTCGCGCTCGCGGCGCTCGTCGTCGTCG
>NZ_JAAGPG010000418.1:0-7736 GCF_017104665.1 Burkholderia sp. Se-20378
GAGCGCTTCGCTTTGCGCTTCCTGGGTGTCGAAAGCGTGAATCTCGATCACATCTCCTCCGGACTGCTTTGTCTGTTCAAATCGTACGAATCGTGGGGCACGTTGCCGCGGACGGTGGCGTGCGCGGCAACGGTTTGCATCAGTTCTCTTCTTCGAGCCAGCAGGTGTCGTGCTGCGCGAGCATCGCGCTCGCCGCGGCCGGCCCCCATGTGCCCGCCGCGTACGGCTTCGGCGGCTTCAGCGTGCGTGCCCATTCGTTCAGGATAGGCTCGACCCAGCGCCATGCGGCCTCTTGTTCGTCGCGGCGCACGAAGAGGGCGAGACGGCCGTTGATCACGTCGAGCAGCAGGCGCTGGTACGCCTCCATCTGCCCTTCCTTGAAGAACTGGTCGAACGCGAGGTCGAGGTGCACGCTCGCGAGGTTCATCCCTTCGCCCGGCTGCTTCGCGAGGCAGTACAGGCGAATCGTCTCGTTCGGCTGCAGCCGGATCACGAGGCGGTTCGAGCCGGGGCGCAGCGCGGTGGGCCCGAGCGCCGAATGCGGCACCGGGCGGAAATTGACGACGATCTCCGCGACGCGATCGGCAAGCCGCTTGCCGGTGCGCAGGAAGAACGGCACGCCGGCCCAGCGCCAGTTCTCGATCTCGACCTTCAGTGCGACGAAGGTTTCGGTCTGGCTGTCGGGCTTCACGCCCGGCTCGGTCGCGTAGGCCGGCACCTGCGCGCCCTTGATCACGCCCGCATGATACTGGCCGCGCACGGCAACCTTGCCGATGTCGCGCGGATCGACCGGCTTCAGCGCGCGGAGCACGCGCAGCTTCTCGTCGCGCACCGAGTCGGAATCCATCGAATGCGGCGGTTCCATCGCGACGATCGACAGCAGCTGCAGCAGGTGGTTCTGCACCATGTCGCGCAGCGCGCCCGTATTGTCATAGAAATCGCCGCGCGCCTCGACGCCGAGCTCCTCGGCGATCGTGATCTGGATGCTCTCGACCCATTCGCGGCGCCACAGCGGCTCGAACAGCGCATTGCCGAAGCGCAGCGCGAGCAGGTTCTGCACGGGTTCTTTACCGAGGTAGTGGTCGATCCGGTAGATCTGGCCTTCCGCGAAGATCTCGCCGACCGCGTCGTTGATCGCGTTCGACGACTTCAGGTCGTAGCCGAGCGGCTTCTCGAGCACGATCCGCGAGCCTTCGTTCAGGCCGACCGACGCGAGCGCCTTGCAGATCGGCACGAACAGCGACGGGCCCGTCGCCAGATAGAACACGCGGATGCCGGGCAGCGAGGCCACCGCGTCGCGCAGCACGACGTAGTCTTCCGCGCGGCCGAGATCGAGGTGCACGTACTCGATGCGATCGAGGAAGGACTTCCACGCAGCTTCGTCGAACGCCTTGCCGGCGGCCTTGGCCGCGTGCGGCTTCACGTGAGTGTCGACCCATTCGAGATACGACGCCCGATCCGATTCATGACGCGCCACGGCAACGATCCGGCCGCTCTCCGCCAGCATGTTCGCACGGTGCGCCTCGAACAGCGCGGGCAGGATCTTGCGCATCGACAGATCGCCGGTGCCGCCGAAAAGTACGAAGGTAAAGCTGGAATCGGTATGCATGTGTCTCCGCCGGGTTGGGGTGCTGGGAAGCGATCCGTAGTGCGATAAAAATATTTTTGACACTGAATTGTAGTTTAACTACAATCCGCCGCAAGGGGTAGCACCTGGGTGAAGAAAAAAAGAAGTGCGGTCGATGAACTGCGCGAGCTTCACCTTCGGGAACGCCTTGTGCCGAATGTTATCGGACATTGACGGCGCGCATCGTCAGCGCGACGTCGGCCCCGGGCTCGCGCCGCATCATTGCGGCGGGCCAGAAACACAAAGAGGAGACACGCCGTTGAATCTCGATTCACGCTTTCTGTAAGAGCCTGGCCGGTCATCGGCCCCGTACGCTGCAAGCGTCCCGCGGCTCGATTTCCCCGTCGTTATCAAGAAGCCGGTTCCCCCGTCGGGGAACCTCACGAGTTGATTCAGTCTGGAGGAGATAAGTAATGAAAGTTCGCTCGATCATGGGCGCGCTCTGCGCGGCAGGTCTGATGGCTGGCGCCGTGGCGGCGCAGGCAGCCGAGAATGTGACGGTGCTGCACTGGTGGACCTCGGGCGGCGAGTCGAAGGCCGTCGGCGTGCTGAAGGACGACCTGCAGAAGCAGGGCTACGTGTGGAAGGACTTCGCGGTCGCGGGCGGCGCGGGCGCTGCGGCGATGACTGCGCTGAAGACCAAGGTGATCAGCGGCGACGCACCGTCGGCCGCGCAGATCAAGGGCCCGCTGATCCAGGACTGGGCCGACCAGGGCGTGCTCGTCAACATCGATTCCGCTGCCGGCGACTGGAAGCAGAACCTGCCGCCGGAAATCGACAAGATCATCAAGTACAAGGGCCACACCGTCGCGGCGCCGTTCTCGGTGCACCGCGTGAACTGGCTGTACATCAACAAGGCCGCGCTCGACAAGGTCGGCGCGAAGGTGCCGACCACCTGGCCTGAATTCTTCGCGGTGGCCGACAAGCTGAAGGCCGCGGGCATCCAGCCGGTCGCGATGGGCGGCCAGCCGTGGCAGGACCTGACGCTGTGGGAAGACGTCGTGCTGTCGCAGGGCCCGGCGTTCTACAAGAAGGCGCTGGTCGACCTCGACCAGGCGACGCTGACCTCGCCGCAGATGCTGTCCGTGTTCGACACGGTGCGCAAGATCCAGGGCTACTTCGATGCCGGCCGTAACGGCCGCGACTGGAACCTCGCGACCGCGATGGTGATCAACGGCAAGGCCGGCATGCAGTTCATGGGCGACTGGGCGAAGGGCGAGTTCGAGAACGCCGGCAAGAAGTCGGGCAAGGACTACATCTGCGCACCGGTGCCGGGCACGGCGAATGCTTACACGTTCAACGTCGACTCGTTCGTGTTCTTCCAGCAGAAGGGCGACAAGGCGGCGACGCCGGGCCAGCTCGCGCTCGCGAAGACGATCATGACGCCGGACTTCCAGGAACAGTTCAGCCTGCTGAAGGGTTCGGTGCCGGTACGCCTCGGCGTGAAGATGGACAAGTTCGACGATTGCGCGAAGAAGTCGTATGCCGACGAGCAGACCGCGATCAAGTCGGGCGGCTTCGTCCCGTCGCTCGCACACGGGATGGCGCAGAGCGATGCGACCGCCGGCGCGATCACGGACGTCGTGACGAAGTTCATGAACTCGCAGCAGGATTCGAAGAGCGCGGTCGCCGCGCTCGCGAAGGCCGCGAAGGTCAAGTAACGCGCGACAGGCGCCCGGCCGGAAACGCTTCATCGGCCGGGCGTTTTTGCATGTGCAGCAAACGGGCTCGCCCGCGGGCTCGTGCCGTACCTGGCGCCGGCCCGGCCTGCGTCGCCCTCGTTCCAGGAGTCGAATCAAGTGGCTGCCCCTCTTAGCGGAAACGGATCCGGCGCTGCCGCCGCACGGCGTACGTCGCCGATGTCGGCCTTCGCCGATCGCTGGATCCCGAAGCTCGTGCTTGCGCCGAGCGTCGCGATCGCCGTGGTGTTCATCTACGGCTTCATCCTGATTACCGGCTATCTGTCGCTGACCAATTCGCGACTGTTGCCGAACTACGAATTCGACGGCTTCGGCCGTTACACGGACCTGTTCCAGAACGACGTGTGGTGGACCTCCGCCGCGAACCTCGGCTGGTTCGGGATTCCGTTCATCGCGATCTGTGTCGCGCTCGGGCTGTTCCTCGCGATCCTGCTCGACCAGCGGATTCGCAACGAAGGCGCGCTGCGCGCGGTCTTCCTGTATCCGATGGCGCTGTCGTTCATCGTCACCGGCACCGCGTGGCAGTGGATCCTGAACCCGGGCCTCGGCCTCGAGAAGGTGATGCACGACTGGGGCTGGGCGAGCTTCTCGTTCGACTGGCTCGGCGATCCGGACAAGGCGATCTTCTGCGTGGTGATCGCGGCCGTGTGGCAGTCGACCGGCTTCGTGATGGCGCTGTTCCTCGCGGGGCTGCGCGGTGTCGATGCGGAGATCTTCAAGGCCGCGCAGGTGGACGGCGCGACGCTGCCGACCATCTACCGCAAGATCGTGATCCCGAGCATGCGCCCGGTGTTCTTCTCGGTGCTGCTGATCCTCTGCCACATCACGATCAAGACCTTCGACCTCGTCGTCGCGCTGACGGCGGGCGGCCCGGGCACGTCGTCGTCGCTGCCGGCCATGTTCATGTACACGTTTTCGTTCAACCGCGGCCAGCTCGGGCTCGGCGCGGCGTCCTCGGTGATGATGCTCGCGACCGTGGTCGCGGTGCTGGTGCCGCTGATGTATATGGAATCGAGGAGCACCCGCAATGCAGCCTAAGATGACGATCAGCCGGGCAGTGATCTATGCGGCACTGATCCTGTTCGCGCTGTATTTCCTGTTCCCGATCTACGTGATGCTGTCGACGTCGTTCAAGGATCTCGACCAGCTGCGCACCGGCAACCTGCTGACGCCGCCCACCACGTGGACCGTCGACCCGTGGGTGAAGGCCTGGAGCGGCGCGTGCACCGGCGTGCGCTGCGACGGCATGAAGCCGTTCTTCCTGAACTCGCTGGAAATGGTGATCCCGGCCGTGCTGATCTCGTCGCTGATCGGCGCGTTCAACGGCTACGTGCTCACGCACTGGCGCTTTCGCGGCGCCGACGCGCTGTTCACGATGATGCTGGTCGGCTGCTTCATCCCGTTCCAGGTGATCCTGCTGCCGATGGCGCGCCTGCAGGGGATGCTCGGCCTCGCCAACACGATTCCGGGCCTCGTGTTCGTGCACGTCGTGTACGGCATCGCGTTCACGACGATGTTCTTCCGCAACTTCTACGTGAGCGTGCCGGCCGAGCTCGTGAAGGCCGCGCGCATCGACGGCGCGGGCTTCTTCACGATCTTCACGAAGATCCTGCTGCCGGTGTCGCTGCCGATCTTCATGGTGTGCCTGATCTGGCAATTCACGCAGATCTGGAACGACTTCCTGTTCGGGATCGTGTTCTCCGGCGTCGATTCGATGCCGATCACGGTTGCGCTGAACAACCTCGTCAACACGTCGACGGGCGTGAAGGAATACAACGTCGACATGGCCGGCGCGATCATCGCCGCGCTGCCGACGCTGCTCGTCTACATCGTCGCCGGCCGCTACTTCGTGCGCGGGCTGACGGCGGGCGCGGTGAAGGGGTAAGCGCGGCTTCATCCGATACGACGAACCGGCCGCGCCTCGCGCGCGGCGCATCGAAACGAACCCGACGCGGCGCCGGAGTGCGCCGCGCGAGACGAGACAGAGGATTCACAGCATGGCAAGCCTTTCCATCCGTGACGTGTACAAGACCTACCCGAACGGGGTGCCGGTCCTGAAGGGTGTCGACATCGAGATCGAGGACGGACAGTTCCTGATCCTGGTCGGCGGGTCGGGCTGCGGGAAGTCGACGCTGCTCAACATGATTGCCGGGCTCGAGACCGTGACGAGCGGCGAGATCTGCATCGACGGCAAGGTCGTCAACGACCTGTCGCCGAAGGATCGCGACATCGCGATGGTGTTCCAGTCGTACGCGCTGTATCCGTCGATGACGGTGCGCGAGAACATCTCGTTCGGCCTGAACATCCGCAAGGTGCCGAAGAGCGAGCAGCAGCAGATCGTCGACCGCGTGTCGCAGATGCTGCAGATCCAGCACCTGCTCGACCGCAAGCCGGGCCAGCTGTCGGGCGGCCAGCGCCAGCGCGTCGCGATGGGCCGTGCGCTCGCGCGCGATCCGTCGCTGTTCCTGTTCGACGAACCGCTGTCGAACCTCGACGCGAAGCTGCGCATCGAGATGCGCGCGGAAATCAAGCTGCTGCACCAGCGCCTCGGCACGACGATCGTCTACGTGACGCACGACCAGATCGAGGCGATGACGCTCGGCGACCGGATCGCCGTGATGAAGGACGGCGTGGTCCAGCAGTTCGGCGCGCCGCAGGAGATCTACGATTCGCCGTCGAACCTGTTCGTCGCGGGCTTCATCGGTGCGCCGCCGATGAACTTCATCAACGGCAAGCTGGTCGAGCAGGGAAGCGGGATCGCGCTCGAGATCGATACGGGCCTCGCGCGCAGCGCGCTGAACCTGCCGTTCGACGCGGCGAAGCTGAAGTCGCACGTCGGCCGCGAGGTGATTCTCGGGCTGCGTCCGGAGCGCATCACCGACGCGCGCAACGCGCACAACGGCGAGGCGTCGAACCTGCAGCCGATCGACGTGCGCGTCGACGTGACCGAGCCGACCGGGCCGGATACGCACGTGTTCGCGCAGGTGAACGGCAAGCGGATCGTGAGCCGCGTGCATCCGGCCGCGAACCCGCAACCGGGGCAGACCCAGTCGCTGCTGTTCGACGTGTCGAAGGCGGTGCTGTTCGATCCGGCGTCGGAAGAGCGGATCGCGTGATGTCGCGCGAGCACTGAACGAAGCAAAAAGGGCCGTCCGAAGACGGCCCTTTTGTTTTGGCGCGACGGTCGATGCCGCAGCGGCGCTCAGTGCGGCAGTCGCACGTCGAACTTGAACGTCGCGAGCCGCGCGACGAGGATGAAGCCGGTTGCGAGCAGCACGCTGTACACCGAGTCGAACTGCAGCCACACGAGCAGCAGGTAGAACCAGCAGCCGACGAACGCGCAGGTCGCGTATGGCCGCGAATCGCGCAGGATCAGCGGGATGTCGTTGCACAGCACGTCGCGGATGATCCCGCCGACCACGCCCGTGATCACGCCCATCATCACCGCGATGAAGCGCGGCATCTCGGCATCGAGCGCGATCGCCGTGCCCGAAATGCTGAAGATCCCGAGCCCGATCGCATCGGCGACGAGCAGCAACCGCTCGGCCGACAGACGCGACAGCATCCGCAGCACGAACGGCGCGAACAGCGCGAGCACGAAGATCGCGATCACGTAGTCGTCGTGCACGACCCAGTAGAACGGCCGGCGTTCGAGCAGGATGTCGCGCAGCGTGCCGCCGCCGAACGCGGTGGCGAGCGCGACGACGAACGTGCCGACCGAGTCGAGGCGGTTCTTGCGCGCCTCGATGAAGCCCGAGATCGCAAAGGCCAGCGTGGCGATCGCCTCCAGTATCGCGATCGCGAGCGTCAGCCTAGGATGCGGCACGCGGCCCCCGGTCGCCGGGTGCCGCGAACGGCTGCAGCAGCACCAGCACCGCGCCCGCGCCGCCGTCGTTGCCGCGTGCCTCGCAGAACGCGATCACTTCTTCCTTCTGCACGAGCCACGCGCGGACCTTGCCTTTCAGCACGGGTTCCTTGCCGATCGAGCCGAGCCCCTTGCCGTGGATCACGCGCAGGCAGCGCAGCCCTTTCTTGCCGGCTTCGCGGATGAACTCGGCGAGCGCGTCGCGCGCCTCGTCACGCCGCATCCCGTGCAGGTCGATCTGCGCCTGCACGATCCACGCGCCGCTGCGCAGCTTGCGCACGACGTCGCGGCTGATGCCGGGGCGGTGGTAGTACAGCGAGTCGTCGCTGTCGAGCAGCGTCTCGGGATCGAATTCGTCGGACAGCGTCGCGTTCAGCACGGCTTCCTCGTCGCGCTGCGTCTGCTTCGGCACCGGGTCGGGCGGCGTGCGGCCGGCCGCCGCGCGCGGCGGCGCGTTCAGCGGCTGGATGGTGCCGATCTCGTTGCGGAACAGGTTTGCGTCGGCTTCCGCCTTGCGCTCGGCCTTGGCCGTTTCGATGCGCTC
>NZ_JAAGPG010000040.1:0-33657 GCF_017104665.1 Burkholderia sp. Se-20378
CGCCTGCGGCTCGCGCCGAATCCCGATGCGGCCGCCGTTGCGCCGGCTTCGGGGGCGCGCATGCCGTGACGTCCGGGGCGGGGCGCTGAGGTGGGTAAGTATCGTAATAACATATTATGTTATCGCGTTGGAGGGACGATGACGTCCTTCTTCTTCACAAGGAGCCACCCATGCAACTGTCCCAGTTAGGCGGGCATGTCGCCCAGTCCGGTTTCGCCGAACGGCAGAAGCACGCCCAGGCGCTGATGTTCGGCATGGCCGACATCAACGAGTATGTTTCCGGCGGTGTCTGCTACGACGCTGCGGCCTATGTCCGGTATCTGCTGCGCGGTGACGCGATGATCACGCCCGGTGCGCTGCTCGACACGATCGGCCAGCACTGGAGAACCCGGTTCAACTTTGAGACCGGCGGTGAATGGGACGGGCGCGCGAGCATTCCGGCGGGAACCGCGGTCGGCTTCTCGCGCGGCGGTACGGTCTTTCATGCTGCGATCGCCGTCGGCGGCAGCCGGATCCGGGCGATCAACGGAGGCCGCCTGGGCAGCGGATGGATGTATGCGGTCGATCTTGCGCGGGTGCTCGAGCCGGACGCGGCCGGCGGCTTTACGTATGACCGTGCGAACATCAAGGTTCTGCTGTCGCGCCTGTAGGCGCATCGACGTCGAATGCCGCGCCGACCGCTATCCTTCTGCCGCTCGCCGCTCGCCGCTCGCCGCTCGCCGCTCGCCGCTCGCCGCTCGCCGCTCGCCGCGCACACGGCCGGGCGGCGGCTGTCCGGCCGTTCGGCGATTTCCGCATGGCGTCGCGCTGTCCATCACTGCTATCCTCTCGACCGTGAATGACTCTTCATGGAGTCGTGGCGGCGCATGCTGCGTCGCGGCGAAGCGCGCGGGTGCGACCCTGCGTGCGCGCCGAGGTAGCATGACCGCCCGTCCACGACGATCCGTGACCTGTTTCGTGACTGATTTCCTACCGTCCATGTCCACATGGTCAAGACAACGATGAGCGACGCACCTGAAACCGCGGCGCCCGGCGACGACGAATCGACCGGCGGCGCTTCGTCCTACCTGGTGCCGGGGCTCGAACGCGGGCTGCGGATCCTCGCCGAATTTTCCGCGCGCGAGCCGGTGCTCGGCGCGCCCGAGCTGTCGAAGCGCATCGGCATTCCGCGCACGACCACGTTCCGCCTGCTGCAGACCCTCGAAGCGCTCGGTTTCCTCGAGCGCGTGAATGGCGACCGTTATTTCCGGCTCGGCGTCGGCGTGCTGCGGCTCGGCTTCGAATACCTGAATTCGCTCGAACTGACCGATCTCGGCGGGCCCGTGCTCGAACGGCTGCGCGATGCGACCGGCCTGTCGACGCATCTGCTGATCCGCGACCAGCGCGACGTCGTGTTCGTCGCGAAGGCGCAGAGCAACGCGTCGATGTTCGGTTCGGTGAAGGTGCACGTCGGCACGCGCCTGCCCGCGCATGCGACCGTGCACGGCCACGTGCTGATGGGCGACCTGACGCGCGACGCGCTGCGCCAGCTCTATCCGGAAAAGCGGCTCGAGCAGTTCACCGAGCGCACGCCGGGCACCGTCGACGAACTGTACGAACGCGTGCGCCATTACGCGCGGCTCGGCTACGCGATGAGCGAGGCGGCATTCGAGAGCGGCATTTCGGCGGTCACCGCGCCCGTGCGCGATCATTCGGGCTCGATCGTCGCGGCGATCACCGCGACGGTGCCGCGCTCGGAAATCGGCGAGGCCCGCGAGAAGGAGCGGCTCGTCGAAGCCGTGTGCGGCGCGGCGGTCGACCTGTCACAGCGGCTGAACTATCGTCCGCTCGAAAGCGATCCGACATTCGCGCATGCGCGCCACAAGGTCGCGATGTTCTGAGTGTTCCGACGCGCGGCCGGTGGCCGTGCACATGCCATGCGCGAAAGAACAAGAGCGGCCCGCGGGCCGCTCTTGTCGTTTCAGGCGACTAACGCCTGACTTCGGCCTGACTTCGTTCAGAACGAGTGGTGGATGCCGGTGAGCACGATCACCTGGTTCGCGGTGCTCGACACGCCAGCCGTGAAGAACGCGGCCTGCGCGCCGCCCGACCCGTGTTCGACCAGCACGTTCGCATACAGTTGCGTGCGCTTCGACAACGAATAGATGTCGCCGAGCTCGACCTGCGTCCAGCGGCGGCCGGCTAGCGTCGTGGTCGCCGCGCCGCCCGCGATCGTGTTGAACGCGCTGCTGCGGTAGTTCACACCCGCGTCGTAGCTCTGGAACGTGTCCGAAAAGCCGTTCGACTGCATCTTCGTGCGCGTGTACAGGCCGTGCACGAGGAAGTCGCCGAACTGGTAGGACGCGCCCGCGCCGATGTTTTCGACCTTGTTCGCGGTATAGCCGTTCGCGGTGTTCTGCCCCTGGAACGACGTGATGCCGGTCGTGCTGATCAGGATCGAGCGGTCGTGCTCGTTCGAGTACACGGCCGACGCCTTGAACGGCCCGTTCGCATAGTTCAGCGCGACGCCGACCGACTTGCCGGTCGAGAAGTTCGTCGTGTTGCCGAGCGCCATCGTCGCCGCGGCCGAGAAGCCCGCGAAGGTCGGCGAACGGTATTTGACCGCGTTGTTGTACGGCACGTTGCCGGTCGCGGCGAGCCCGTCGATGTTGCCGGGGTGGAACGCGTACCAGCTCATCGCGAGGTAGGCCGTGCTGAGCGGATCGAGATAGTCGAACGACAGCGGCGTCTGGCGGCCGAGCGTCAGCGTGCCGTAGCGATCCGAGCTGAGGCCGACGAAGGCCGCGCGGTTCCAGATCGTGTTCGCGGTCGCGAACTGGCCGTTGTTCGTATAGAAGCCGTTTTCGAGCTGGAAGATCGCCGACAGGCCATTGCCGAGGTCTTCCTTGCCCTTCAGGCCCCACCGATCGGGCTGCGTATTGCCCTGGATCATCGCCCACTTCGCATGGCCGCCGACGTTGTTCACGTACGCGACGCCCGCATCCATGCTGCCGTACAGCATCACGCTGCTCTGCGCCCACGCGCCCGACACGGCGCCCAATCCGATCACTGCTGCTGCTACCGCGTGCTTGACCATTTGATCTCCTGAATCTCCAACCTGATGAAAACGTGCCGTGGCGGCATGCGCAGGAACGGCCGGCCGTCGCGCGGTTTCGCCATCGAGTGGGCATTCGTATGTTCCATATAAGGAACAGTGTGCCTCTGATGGAATGGAGTATAGAGGCGTCAAGCACTGGATCAAAAATAATTTTTTCGGGACAGATGGGCTTCCGGCCAATGCCCGGCGGCGGTGCGCGAAGCCCGCGTAAACCCGGTAAATCCCCGTCGTATAACAAAAAATTTCATTTAATGAGATGGGCGTACGTGATCGCCGACCCGTCGGTCAGTGTTTTCCCTAGGGCATGCACCTTTTTGTTTTACTCGTGGAAAGTCACTCCTATAATCACCATCCATAAACTGCTGTTCCGGGTATGGAACAAATCGGAACAAACCGAGAGTCGATCAGAAGGAAGGGTGTGAGATGTCTGAACAATGGATTTGCGCCGGGCACGCCGGCGCGCTGTCGGAAGACACGCCGATCGAGTTCAAGCGGACCGACGGCGTCGAAATCGGGATCTACCGCGTCGGCGACGACGTGTATGCGCTCGAGAACGTATGCCCGCATGCGTACGCGCTGCTGACGCAGGGGTTCGTCGACGAAGGCACGGTCGAATGCCCGCTGCACGAGGCCGTGTTCGACATCAAGACGGGCGAATGCCTGAAGGGTCCGGGCGGACGCGCACTGAAGCAGTACGCGGTGCGTCTCGCCGGCGAGGAAATCCAGATCAAGGTGGAATGACATGAAAGAAGCGACCGTCAACTTCAATCCCTTCCTGAAGCCGTGGGTGGCGCCGCAGCCGAACAACATCGCGGGCAAGGGGCAGATCGAAATCCCCGGCCAGGTCGAGAACCAGGTCTGGCAGAACCGCAAGGCCGCACCAACCCAGTACGAAAACGACCTCGGCGATGCGCTCGAACGCGTGTTCGAAGCCGGCGCGATCGAGCTGGACGATGTCGTCGCGGGCCTGAACCGCATCGGCTTCCGCGCGCCGGACGGCACGGTGTGGACACCTGAGCGCTTCCGCGCCGAAATGGCCTCGCTCGCGGAATGACCGCTTGAGCGCCGACCGCCGACCCGACGACAACCGCATCCGGAGCACACTGATGACGTCCCCCGAACAACACGCAGCACAACACGACCCGGTCCGTGCCTATCTCGACCGCGGCATCAAGAACTACTGGTATCCCGTCGCGCCGAGCTGGCAGGTGTCGAATGCACCGGTCGGCCTCACGCGCCTGTCCGAGCAGATCGTGCTGTGGCGCGATCACGAGGGCAAGGTTCACGCACTCGAAGATCGCTGCCCGCACCGCGGCGCGCGCCTGTCGCTCGGCTGGAACCTCGGCGGCAACATCGCGTGCTGGTATCACGGCATCGAAGTCGACGGCGGCGGCACGGTCAACCGCGTGCCGGCCGTATCGAACTGTCCGCTCGAAGGCACGAAGTGCGTGAAGTCGTATCCGGTCGAAGAGAAGGCCGGCGCGATCTTCCTGTGGTTCGGCGACGAAGCGCACGGCGAGCCGGCGCCGCTGAACCTGCCCGAGGAACTGGTCGACGACGCGTACGGCCACTTCCTGTGCGTATCGAACTGGAAGTGCAATTACCAGTACGCGATCGACAACGTGATGGACCCGATGCACGGCGCGTACCTGCACGCCACCTCGCACTCGATGGCCGAAGGCGACAAGCAGGCCGACATGCGCGTGCGCAAGACGGAAACGGGCCTGATGTTCGAGAAGATCGGTCAGCGCGACGTGAACTTCGACTGGGTCGAGCTCGGCGAAACGGGCTGCCTGTGGATGCGCCTCGCGATTCCGTACAAGCAGAAGTTCGGCCCGGGCGGCAACTTCGGGATCATCGGCTTCGCGACGCCGGTCGACGGCGACAACTGCCAGGTCTACTTCTGGCGCACGCGCAAGGTCAGCGGCTGGCAGCGCGACGTGTGGCGCTTCATGTACCGCAACCGCCTCGAAGGCCTGCACTGGGACGTGCTCGAGCAGGACCGCTACGTCCTCGAAAGCCTCGCGCCGAATGCCCGTGATCACGAATACCTGTACCAGCACGACGTCGGCATGACGCGCGTGCGCCGGATGCTGCGCACGCGTGCGCAGGAGCATCTCTCCGCGCTCGACGCGCATCGCGCGGCACAGGCGCAGGCCGCATCGGAGCCGGCAAATGGCTGAGCGCGCTCCGGTCGTGCCGCTCACGGGGCGCCGCGTGCTCGTCACGGGCGGCGCTCGCGGGCTTGGCGCGGCCTTCGTGAAGGCGCTCGTCGCGGCGGGCGCGCAGGTCGCGTTCGGCGACGTGCTGGCCGACGAAGGCCGTGCGCTTGCCGCGCAACTCTCGGAAGCCGGCCATGTCGCGCATTTCTTCGCGCTCGACCTCGCCGATCCGGCGAGCGTCACCGCGTTCGTCGCGCAGGGCGCGGCGGTGCTCGGCGGCATCGATGCGCTGATCAACAACGCGGCGATCACGAACTCGGGCGGCAAGCTGTCGACCGAGCTCGACGTGGCGACGTGGGACGCCGTGATGAACGTGAACGTGCGCGGCGTGTGGCTCGTCAGCAATGCGGCGCTGCCGTACCTCGCGCAGTCGGGCCGCGGCGCGATCGTGAACCTCGCATCGGACACCGCGCTGTGGGGCGCGCCGAAGCTGCTCGCGTACGTCGCGAGCAAGGGCGCGGTGATCGCGATGACGCATGCGCAGGCGCGCGAGTTCGGCGCGCACGGCGTGACGGTCAATGCGATCGCGCCGGGGCTGACCGAAGTCGAGGCGACCGCCTACGTGCCGGCCGAGCGCCACGCGTTCTACATGCAGGGCCGCGCGCTCACGCGTGCGCAGGTGCCCGACGACGTGACGGGCCCCGTGCTGTTCCTGCTGTCGGACGGCGCGCGCTTCGTGACGGGTCAACTGCTGCCGGTGAACGGCGGCTTCGTGATGAATTGATTGAATTGAAGTTTTCACTCTGATGAAGGAGAGGACGATGGCGGACGCCGATCTCGAACGCAAGTCGTGGGACCAGCCGGAAGGCGCAAGCTTCAACGACTGGATGGAAGGGCGCGTGGCGCGCTATGCGACGCGACGCTACGACTGGGATGCACTGAAGTTCCAGGCCGACTACGACCCGAAGTACCGCCGTGCGCAGATGCGCTACGTCGGCACGGGCGGCACGGGCGTCGCGAAGGACGTCAACACGGTGCCGGCCGGCGGCTTCACGTTCTCGACGATGGTCATCCCGGCCGGCAACATCGGCCCGAGCCACATCCACATGGACGTCGAGGAAATCTTCTTCGTGCTGCGCGGCAAGATGAAGGTGATCTGCGAGCGTGACGGCGAGACGTGGGAAGCGATCCTCGGCGAGCGCGACCTGATCTCGGTGCCGCCGGGCGTGTATCGCACGGAAATCAACATCGGCGAGGAAGATGCGCTGATGTGCGTGATGCTCGGTTCGCCGAAGCCGGTCACGCCGACGTATCCGCCCGATTCGCCGCTCGCGAAGATCAAGCGCTGAGACGGAGCGGGTGAAGCAATGAGTGTCATCGACAAACGTGAACGCGACCGCACCGCGGCGTTCGCCGCGCTGCTCGGGCAGTTTCCCGAACAGCGTTGCGCGGCCGGCGCAGCGGGCACGATCGGTTATCGCGAGGCCGGCGCGCAGCATGCAGGCCGTGCGCTGCCCGTCGTGCTGCTGCACGGCATCGGTTCGGGCGCCGCATCGTGGGTCCACCAGCTCGACTCGCTCGGCGCATCGCGGCGCGTGCTCGCGTGGGATGCGCCCGGTTATGGCGTGTCGACGCCGGTGCACGGTGCGTCGCCGGCTGCCGCCGATTACGCGGCATTGCTGAACGCGTGGCTCGAGGCGCTCGGCATCGAACGCTGCGTGCTGGTCGGTCATTCGCTTGGCGCGATCATCGCGGGCGGTCTCGCCCGCGTGATGCCTGCGCGGATCGCCGGCCTGCTGCTGGTGTCGCCTGCGGGCGGCTACGGCAGCGCACCGGCCGAAACGCGCGAATCGCGCCGCGACGCGCGGCTCGCGATGCTTGCCGAACTCGGCCCGGCCGGGCTCGCCGAGCAGCGCAGCGGCAACATGCTGTCCGGCTTCGCGAGCGAGGATGCGCGTGCATGGGTGCGCTGGAACATGGCGCGCATCGTGCCGGCCGGCTATGCGCAGGCCACGCATCTGCTGGCGAACGCCGATCTCGCAACCGATCTCGCCGGCTTTCGCGGCCGCACGGCCGTGGCCGTCGGCGCGAACGACGCGATCACGCCGCCCGCCGCGTGCGAGCGGATTGCCGCGGCCGCGCACGTCGGGTTGCAGGTGATTCCACAAGCAGGCCATGCCGGCTACGTGGAAGCACCGGCCGTCTATTCCGCACTGATCGGCACGTTCTGCCGTCAGTGCGACCAACAGCGGGGGCTGGTATGAGTGAACCGCTGCAACAACCCGATTCCGAAAACGGGAAAGCCGAAGCGAGCTACGTGGTGCCCGGCCTCGAACGCGGGCTGCGGATCCTCGCCGAATTCTCGCCGCGCGAGCCCGTGCTCGGCGCGCCCGAATTGTCGAAGCGGCTCGGCATTCCGCGCACGACGGTGTTCCGTCTGCTGCAGACGCTCGAATCGCTCGGCTTCCTCGAGCGCGCGGACAAGGACCGCAACTACAAGCTCGGCATTGCCGTGCTGCGGCTCGGCTTCGAGTACCTGAGCTCGCTGGAGCTGACCGATCTCGGCCTGCCGGTGATCGAGAGCCTGCGCGACGCGACCGGCTTCACGACGCACATCGTGATCCGCGACGGCCGCGACGTGGTGTTCGTCGCGAAGGCGCAGAGCCAGGCGCCGGTGTTCAGCTCGATCCGCGTGAACGTCGGCACGCGCTTGCCCGCGCATGCGACGACGCACGGCCACGTGCTGATGGGCGACCTGTCGCTGAAGGAGCTGCATGCGCTGTATCCGGAAGGCGCATTGAACCGGATGACGAACGCGACGCCGGAAACGGTCGACGCACTGTACGAAGTGATCCGCGAGGATGCGCTGCGCGGCTACGGCGTCAGCAATTCGTCGTTCGAGCGCGGCATCTCGGTGGTCACGGCGCCGGTGCGCAACGAGACGCAGAGGATCGTCGCGTGCATCACGGTGACGGTGCCGCGTCCGGAAATCGACGCGGCGCTGATCGCGGACGGGCTGATCGACAAGGTGCAGCGCGCGGCGGCGGAACTGTCGCGGCGGCTCAATTACCGCTCGGATGACGAGCACACGTTTCTCAAGGCTTTAGGACTCCGATGATCCAGATCGATCTGACCGGGCAGGTGGCGGTGGTGACGGGCGGTTCGTCCGGCATCGGCCTCGCGACCGCCGAACGGTTCCTGCAGGCGGGCGCGTCGGTCGCGATTTGCGGCCGCGACGGCGAGCGCCTGGCACGCGCCGAAGCAATGCTCGTTGAAAAATACCCGGGCGCGCAATTGCTCGCCGAGCGCTGCAACGTGCTCGACGAGCAGGAGGTGGCCGCGTTCGCGCAAGCCGTTTCGACGCGCTTCGGCCGTGCCGACATGCTGGTCAACAACGCCGGCCAGGGCCGCGTGTCGACCTTTGCCGATACGACCGACGACGCGTGGCGCGAAGAACTCGAACTGAAGTATTTCAGCATCATCCGCCCGACGCGCGCATTCCTGCCGCTGCTGCGCGACGCGCAGGCGCCGACGATCACCTGCGTGAACTCGCTGCTCGCGCTGCAGCCGGAGCCGCACATGGTCGCGACGTCGTCGGCGCGCGCGGGCGTGTTGAGCCTCGTGAAGTCGCTCGCGACCGAACTCGCGCCGCAGCGCATTCGCGTGAACTCGATCCTGATCGGCATCGTCGAGTCGGGCCAGTGGCGCCGCCGCTACGAAACGCAGGCGCAGTCCGGCGAAAGCTGGGAGGACTGGACGGGCGCACTCGCCCGCACGAAGAACATTCCGCTGAACCGCTTCGGCAAGCCTGACGAGGCCGCCTGGGCACTTTTTTATCTCGCAACGCATCTGTCGTCGTACACGACGGGCAGCCATATCGACGTTTCTGGAGGCTTTGCACGCCATGTCTAACAAAACCACGGTTGGCGAGCTGATTGCCACCTTCCTCGAGCAGTGCGGCGTGAAGACCGCATTCGGTGTCATCTCGATCCACAACATGCCGATCCTCGACGCGATCAACACGCGCGGCAACATCCGGTATGTCGGCGCACGCGGCGAAGCCGGCGCATTGAACATGGCCGACGGCCTGGCCCGCGTGTCGGGCGGTCTCGGCGTCGCGCTCACCAGTACGGGCACGGCGGCGGGCAACGCGGCCGGCGCGATGGTCGAGGCGCTGACCGCCGGCACCGCGCTGTTGCACATCACGGGGCAGATCGGGACGCCGTACCTCGACCGGGATCTCGCGTACATCCACGAAGCACCCGACCAGTTGTCGATGCTGGACGCGATCTCGAAGGCCGCGTTCCGTGTGCGCACGGTCGAAACCGTGCTGCCGACGATCCGCGAAGCCGTACGCATCGCGCAGACCGCGCCGACGGGCCCCGTGTCGGTCGAGATCCCGATCGACATCCAGGCCGCTGAGATCGAATGGCCGGAAGACCTGGAGCCCGCGCACGTCGCGGTGCGCGAGCACGACACGGCCCGCGTCGCGAAGCTCGCCGACGCACTGGCGGCCAAGCGCCGCCCGCTGCTGTGGCTCGGCGGCGGCGCGCGCCACGCTCGCGAGGAAGTCGAACGCCTCGTGAAGCTCGGCTTCGGCGTCGTGACGAGCGTGCAGGGCCGCGGCGTGCTGCCCGAAGATCACCCGGCGACGCTCGGCGCGTTCAACGTGCATGCGTCCGTCGAAGCGTTCTACAAGACCTGCGATGCGCTCGTCGTCGTCGGTTCGCGCCTGCGCGGCAACGAAACGCTGAAGTACAAGCTTGCGCTGCCGCAGCCGCTGTTCCGCGTCGACGCCGACGCGCTCGCCGACAACCGCGGCTATCGCAACGAGCTGTTCGTGCATGGCGATTCGAAGCGCGTGCTGGCGGAGCTGGCCGACCGGCTCGAAGGCCGCCTGTCGGTCGACCCGCAGTTCGCCGCCGATCTCGCGGCTGCCCGCGAGCAGGCGGTGGCCGACGTGTCGAAGGGCCTCGGGCCGTACAAGCAGCTCGTCGATACGCTGCAGGGCGCGGTCGGCCGCGACTACAACTGGGTGCGCGACGTGACGATCTCGAACAGCACGTGGGGCAACCGCCTGCTGAAGATCTTCGAGCCGCGTTCGGGCGTGCATGCGCTCGGTGGCGGGATCGGCCAGGGCATCCAGATGGGGATCGGCGCGGCGCTCGCGGGCGCGGCGGCAAAGACGGTGTGCCTCGTCGGCGACGGCGGCCTGATGGTCAACGTCGGCGAGCTCGTGACGGCCGTGCAGGAAAACGCGAACGTGATGATCGTGCTGATGAACGACCAGTGCTACGGCGTGATCCGCAACATCCAGGACGCGCACTACGACGGCCGCCGCTGCTTCGTGCAGCTGCACCAGCCCGATTTCGCGCAGTTCTGCGCGAGCTTCGGCCTCACGCACTACCGGATCTCGTCACTCGACGACGCCGAAGCGATCGTGCGCGAAGGGATGGCGAAGGCAGGCCCGGTGATGGTCGAGGTCGACATGCTGTCGGTCGGCTCGTTCGCATCGAACTTCGCGGGCCCGCCGGTGAAGAAGGACGAAACGCCGTCGGAGCGCCAGTATGCGTAACGCCCACGCACCCGTCGACGTCGCGATGATCGGCTTCGGTGCGATCGGCGCGGCCGTGTACCACGCGGTCGAGCACGATGCGTCGCTGCGCATCGCGCACGTGATCGTGCCGGAACACCAGTGCGCGGCGGTGCAGGGCGTGCTGGGCGGCGCGGTGGAGGTCGTGTCGTCGGTCGACGCACTGGCCCGCCGCCCCGAGTTCGCGCTCGAATGCGCGGGCCACAGCGCGCTCGTCGATCACGTCGTGCCGCTGCTGAAAGCCGGCACCGACTGCGCGGTTGCGTCGATCGGCGCGCTGTCCGATCTCGCGCTGCTCGACGTGCTCGCACAGGCGGCCGACGAAGGCGACGCGACGGTGACGCTGCTGTCCGGCGCGATCGGCGGGATCGACGCGCTGGCGTCCGCGAAGCAGGGCGGCCTCGACGAAGTGCTGTACGTAGGCCGCAAGCCGCCGCTCGGCTGGCTCGGCACGCCTGCCGAGGCATTGTGCGACCTGCGTGCGATGACCGAGGAAAAGGTGATCTTCGAAGGCAGCGCGCGCGATGCCGCACGCCTGTATCCGAAGAACGCGAACGTCGCGGCCACCGTTGCGCTCGCGGGCCTCGGCCTCGACGCGACGCACGTGCGCCTGATCGCCGATCCGGCCGTCGCGCGCAACGTGCACCGCATCACCGCGCGCGGCGCATTCGGCGAGATGTCGCTGGAAATGAGCGGCAAGCCGCTGCCCGACAACCCGAAGACGTCCGCGCTGACGGCATACAGCGCGATCCGCGCGCTGCGCAACCGCGCGGCCCGCTGCGTGATCTGACCGGGCCATTGAAGGTCCGCCCGCGCCACGGCGAGGGCGGATGTGCAGAGACAGATTTGTGGGACTTGTGACATGACTCCTTTCGATACGAGCCTCGTACCCGACGGCAACATCCTGGTCGGCGGCGAATGGCGGCGCGGCCGTGGCGCGCCTTACGCGAGCATCTATCCGGCCGACCAGTCGCTGAACATGGAAGTGTCGACCGCGAATGCGGAAGACGCGGCCGAAGCCGTTGTGGCCGCCGACGCCGCATGGCGCCGCGCCGACTGGGCCGGGCTGAAGCCGCACCAGCGCGCGCAGGTGCTGTACCGCATCGCCGATCTGATCATGCAGCGCCACGAAGCGCTCGCGAACCTGCAGCGCCGCGACAACGGCAAGCCGATTGCCGAGACGCGCGTGCTGGTGGCGAGCGCCGCGAACACGTTCCGCTATTTCGCGGCATGCCTCGAAACGCTCGACGAGGAACTGACGCCGTCGCGCGGCGACTACCTGACGATGAGCGTGTACGAGCCGATCGGCGTGATCGCGGCGATCACGCCGTGGAACTCGCCGATCGCGTCCGATGCGCAGAAGCTCGCGCCGGCACTGGCGGGCGGCAACGCGGTGGTGCTCAAGCCGGCCGAAGTCACGCCGCTCGTGTCGCTCGCGCTGGCGCGCATCTGCGAGGAAGCGGGCGTGCCGAAGGGCGTGCTGAGCGTGCTGCCGGGCAAGGGCTCGGTGATCGGCGACGTGCTGGTGCGTCACCCGCTGGTGAAGAAGGTGTCGTTCACCGGCGGAACCGAAGTGGGCCGCGGCATTGCACGCATCGCGGCCGAGAAGCTGATGCCCGTGTCGCTCGAGCTCGGCGGCAAGTCACCGACCATCGTCTGCGACGACGCCGATCTCGATCATGCGGTCAACGGTGTGCTGTACGGCATCTTCAGCTCGTCGGGCGAAGCGTGCATCGCGGGCTCGCGGCTGTTCGTGCAGCGCGCGGTGTACGACGAATTCATGAAGCGTTTGGTGGCCGGCGCACGCAAGCTGCGCGTGGGCGACCCGACGCGCCCCGACACGCAGATGGGGCCGCTGATCACCGCGAAGCATCGCGAATCGGTGGAGCGCTATGTGGCGCTCGGCCTCGAGGAAGGCGGCCGCCTGCTGTGCGGCGGCGAGCGGCCGTCGGGCGACGGGCGCGAGAACGGCTTCTTCTATCAGCCGACGATTCTCGAAGGTCTGCCGAACAGCGCGCGCATCTGCCAGGAAGAAATCTTCGGCCCGGTGCTCGTCGCGATGCCGTTCGACGACGAAGCGTCGCTGATCGCACAGGCGAACGACAGCGTGTTCGGCCTGGCGGCCGGCATCTGGACGCGCGACTACAAGCGCGCGTGGCGTATCGCGCGCGCGCTGGAGACGGGCACCGTCTGGATCAACACGTACAAGCTGTTTTCGATCTCCACGCCGTTCTCGGGCTGGAAGGAGAGCGGGATGGGGCGCGAGAAGGGGCGTCTCGGCATCCGCGAGTACATGCAGCAGAAGAGCCTCTACTGGGGCTTGAACGACGCGCCGCTGCCGTGGGCGAACTGAGCGAAGGGGAATGACGCAATGAGCATTTTGGGAATCGAGCAGATCACGTACGGCGTCGACGACCTCGCGACCTGCCGGCGCTTTTTCGCTGACTGGGGGATGAAGGAAGTCTCGCACGACGACACGCGCGCGCGCTTCGAGACGCTGAACGGCTGCACCGTGCTGGCGGTGAAGGCTGACGATCCGGCGCTGCCGCCGGCATTTGAAGCGGGCCCGACGCTGCGTGAAGTCACGTGGGGCGTCGCGACGCAGCAGGAACTCGACGCGCTGCGCACGAAGCTTGCCGGCCAGCCCGGCTATTACGCGCAGGACGATGCGGTCGGCTGCATCGACCCGAACGGGATGGCGATCCGCATCGAAGTCACGCGCAAGCGCGAGCTCGACATCACGGGCTCGCCGTCGAACGTGTGGGGCCAGACGCTGCGCGTCGACCAGCCGAGCCCGATCTATGCACGCGCGGAGCCGGTCGAGGTCGGGCATGTGGTGTTCTTCACGAACTGCCTCGATGCGCAGGAAAAGTTCTATCACGAGCTGCTGGGCTTCGAGACGTCCGACCGTTACCCGGGTCGCGGCGCATTCATGCGCTGCGCGCCGCACGGCGGCCACCACGACCTGTTCCTGCTCGCGCTGCCGAACGGCAAACGCGGCCTGAACCACGTGGCGTTCACCGTGCGCGACATCCACGAGGTGTTCGGCGGCGGCATGCACATCGACCGCTGCGGCTGGGAAACGCAACTCGGCCCGGGCCGTCACCCGGTGTCGTCCGCGTACTTCTGGTACTTCCAGAACCCGGCCGGCGGCCTGATCGAGTACTACGCGGACGAAGACATGCTGACGCCCGAGTGGCAGCCGCGCGAGTTCGAGCCGGGCCCGACCGTATTCGCCGAGTGGGCCGTCGACGGCGGCCTCGACGGCAACACGCGCCGCCAGAAGAACGCGAAGGCGCCGGAAGGCAAGTTCATGACGGAGCGGAAATCATGAGCGAAGGGAACGCACAGGCGCAGGCCGCGCCCGGCACGGTCGTCGTGATCGGCGGCGGCCAGGCCGCCGGCTGGGTGCTGAAGACGCTGCGCGCGGAAGGCTTTGCGGGCCGTCTCGTGATGATCGCGGACGAACCGCATCTGCCGTACGAGCGCCCGCCGCTGTCGAAGGCCGTGCTGGCCGGCGATGCCGATATCGAAACGGTGCGCGTCGTGCGTCCCGACGAATTCGACGCGCTGAACGTTGAAGCATGGCAGCCAGAGCGTGCCGCATCGATCGACCGCGCGCGTCGCGTCGTGACAACCGAAAGCGGCCGCGAGATCGAATACGACCGTCTCGTGATCGCGACCGGCGGCACGTCGCGCCGCTTGCCGGACGCGCTCGTGAAGACGCCGAACCTGCATTACCTGCGCACGCTCGACGAAGCGGCCGCGCTCGGCGAGAAGCTGCGTGCGAGCCAGCGCGTGCTCGTGATCGGCGGCGGCTGGATCGGCCTCGAAGTCGCGGCGACCGCGCGCAAGCTCGGCGTCGAAGCGATCGTGGTCGAAGGCGCGCCGCGGCTGTGCGGCCGCTCGGTGCCGCAGATCGTGTCGGATTTCCTGCTCGACCTGCATCGCGCGAATGGCGTCGACGTGCGGCTCGGCGCGGCGCTCGCGTCGCTCGACGCGCAGCCGGACGACGCATCGAAGGTGAGTGCAACGCTCGCCGACGGCACGACGATCGACGCCGATTTCGCGGTGGCCGGCATCGGCCTCGCGCTGAACGCGTCGCTCGCGAGCGATGCGGGGCTGGCGATCGACGACGGCATCGTCGTCGACGAATTCGGCGCGACGAGCGACCCGGCGATCTTCGCGTGCGGCGACGTCGCGAACCATCACAACGGCTGGCTGAAACGGCGCGTGCGGCTCGAATCGTGGGCCAACGCGCAGAACCAGGCGATCGCGGCGGGGAAGGCCGTGCTCGGCGTGCGTGCCCCGTACGCGGAGATTCCGTGGTTCTGGTCGGATCAGTACGACGTGAACCTGCAGATCCTCGGTGATCTGCCGGCCGATGCGCAGCTCGTCGTGCGCGGCGATCTTGCCGCGCGCCGCGCGACGCTGTTTTTTGTGGGCGAAGGACATGTGAGAGGTGTCATCGCCGTCAACAACGCACGTGAGCTGAAGCTCGCGCGCAAGTGGATGAACCAGGGCCGGGCAGTGGATACGGAAGCCCTGGCAGACACGACCAAGACACTGGCCTGACCGGGCGACGAGACACAGGAGACACCCCGCATGAGCACTTTCGACAACGTCGTGGCCGGTCGCGCCACGATGGAAGCTGCCGCCTCCACGCCCGGCGCGATCATCGCGCGGCTCGAGCGGCTTCCGGCCAACGCGATGCAGATCCGCGCGCGCGTGCTGATCGGCGCCGCGACGTTCTTCGACGGCTTCGACGTGATCACGATCGCGGCGACGCTGCCGCTGCTGATTCACAAATGGGGGCTGTCGCCGACGCAGATCGGCCTGCTGATCGCTTCCGGCGCGATCGGCCAGCTGATCGGCGCCTTCCTGTTTCCCGCGCTGGCGGAGAAGCACGGCCGCGTGAAGGCAATCGCGTGGAGCTCGGCCGTGATCGGCGTCACGAGCATCGCGTGCGGCTTCGCGCCGACCTTCGAGATCTTCGTGCTGCTGCGGATTCTGCAGGGCCTCGGCCTTGGCGGCGAGCTGCCGGTTGCCGCGACGTACATCAACGAGATCACGCGCGCCCATGGCCGCGGCCGCTTCGTGCTGCTGTACGAGATCGTGTTCCCGATCGGCCTGCTCGTGTCGATGGCGCTCGGTGCGTGGCTCGTGCCGCGCTTCGGCTGGGAAATCATGTACTTCGTCGGCGGGCTGCCGCTGATCCTGTCGCTCGTGCTCACGCGCCTCGTGCCGGAATCGCCGCGCTGGCTCGCGTCGCGCGGGCGGCTCCCGGAAGCCGGGCGGGCGGTCAGCGTGTTCGAAGCGTCGGTGCGCGGCGAGCTGCCGCCCGTCACGCAGGCGGCCGCGTTCGACGAGATGGTGCGTCAGCATCCGAAGCGCAAGATGAGCGACCTGTTCAGCGCCGCGTATCGCAAGCGCACGCTCGCGGTTGCGACGTTGTGGGCGACCTGCGGGTTCATCCAGTACGGGCTGTCGACGTGGCTGCCGACGATCTACAAGAACTTCTATCACGCGCCGCTGCAGCTCGCGCTGAACCTCGCGGTGATCGGCTCGGTGATGGGCGTGCTCGGGTCGCTGGCGTCGGCGCTGCTGGTCGACAAACTCGGCCGCAAGCCGGTGATCGTGTGGTCGTTCGTGCTGTGCGCGCTGTCGCTGGCGTTCGCGGGCTTCTATCACGCGTCGTCGGTGTACGTCGTGTCGATCTTCTGCTCGCTGTCGCTCGGGTTGATGGCGTCGGGGTTCATTACCGCATACGTCTATACGCCGGAGCAGTATCCGACGAGCATCCGCGCGTCGGGCTGCGGGCTCGGCAGCGCGTGGCTGAAGATCGCATCGTTCGTCGCGCCGATGGTGGTGCCGCACGCGATCATCGGCGGCAACCTCGCGCCGGCGTTCTACCTGATCGGCATCGTGCCGCTGATCGCAGCGGTGACCGTACACTTCGTCGGGATCGAGACAAAGGGGAAGGTGCTCGAAGCGCTGGAGGCGTAAGCGCGGCCGGCTGGCGGTAACAACTGAGGTGAAGAGGCCCGGGCGATGATGTCCGGGCCTTTTTGTTTTGCGGTGATCCGGGGTGCCGCGGTGGGGCGGTTCGTGCGAATGAACGAAATGGCCGGCTGGCGGCTTGCGTGTTCTAATTCACGATCCCGTTTTTCGACCGACTGTCGCCATGCCTCTGTTCGAACCCGTCACGCTGGATACCTCCCGCCTCGTCCTGCGACCGCTACGCGAAGCGGACGCACATGCGTTCTTCGAAATCTGGTCGGATGCGGAAGCGATGCGCTATTTCTCGTTTTCGCCGATGACGCATGTCGAACAGGCGGTCGAGCGCGTCGCGCGCAACGTGAAGACGTCCGCGAGCGGGCAGGACCTGATCTGCGTGCTCGAATTGCGGGAAACCGGCGAAGCGCTCGGCGAATGCGTGCTGTTCCATGCGAACGAGCAATGCCGGCGCGCGGAGATCGGCTTCTGCCTGCGGCGCCAGTACTGGAGCGGCGGCTACATGCGAGAGGCGGCATCGGCCGTGATCGATCATGCGTTCGGCACGCTGCGGCTGAACCGGCTCGAAGCCGATATCGATCCGCGCAACGTCGCGTCGGCGCGGCTGCTCGAACGGCTCGGCTTCGCGCGGGAAGGGGTGTTGCGCGAACGCTGGATCGTCGGCGACGAAGTGTCGGACAGCGCGCTGTACGGGTTGCTGGCGAGCGACCGGCGCGCGTGATGCAGCCGTTGGCGGATCACTTCACGGCAGGAACGATCGCGAACGCGTCCACCTCGACCAGCACATCCGGGCGAAACAACGAAGCCACGCCGACGAGCGCGCTCGCGGGCGGGCAGGCGGTATTGACCCACCGGTCGCGCACCTCGCGAATCTGCGGCAACAGGCTCGAATCGAAGTCGCGGACGTAAATCGTCAGCCGCGCGACGGACTCGAAGCCGACCCCTGCGGCGCGAAGCGTGCCGGCGATGTTGCGGAACACCTGGTCGAGTTGCGTCGCATGATCGATGCCGACCACGGTGCCGTCGGCGTCGAACGGAACATGCCCGGACAAATACAGCGGCTGGCCGCCTTCCACGAGTACGGCCTGCGAAATGCCGGGAATCGTGGCGCCAGGGGGATTGATTGCACGCAGCATGCGATGCTCCTCTCAGGTTGATACGGCTGTTCGGGACGGTCGGCGGTGGTCCGCCGCGCTTGATTCACAAGGTTGGCCGGCGATGGCGCGACGTGCTCACAGTCGAGCGAGCCGGCCCTCGACCTGTTCTTTCCCGCGCAGCGCCGCGACCCAGCGATCGGGCAGCGCGTGCTCGCCGTACAGCGCGCCGGCGAGGCTGCCCGCGATGGCCGCCGTCGTATCCGTGTCGTTGCCGAGCGCGATCGCGCGCTTCACGCAATCTTCGTAGCTGCCCGTCGACAGCAGGCAATGGATCGACGACCAGAAACTGTCGACCACGTAACCGGAGCCTTGCGGCGCATCGAAGCGGCCGTCGAGCACGATCTTCAGTTCAATTTCGTCGGCCGTGCCCGTGTAGCGCGCCAGCAGTTCGTCTTCGGCCGCGCGCACCGCGTCGGGAGCAGGCTGGCCATCGACGAGCCCCATCGCCGTCAGCGCATGGAGCGCACAGCACAGCTGCGAGCGCACGTGGCCGTGCGTAACGACGCTCTGCTTGCACGCAAGCCGGATCGCTTCGTCGCGCGATGCGGCGACCATCACCACCGGAAAGCAGCGCATCAGCGAGCCGTTGCCGTTGTCGCGTTCGTCGCAAGGGCCGGCAACGGCTGGCGCCGCGCCGGCCGCCAGCGCGTGCAACGCACGCTGCGTTTGCAGGCCGACGTCGAACACGCGGCCATCGGGCGTGAAGGCGCCGCGATGAAACCAGTCCTGCAGGTTGCGGGCGAACGTATCGAGGTTCAGGTCGCGGTCGTCCGACAGCGCATCGAGCAGCGCGAGCGCCTGCGCGCCATCGTCGCTCCAGGTGCCGGGCGGCACGCCGTCGTGTGCGCGCGCAAAGCCGGGCGGCGGCGTCATGTCGATCGCAGCGGCCGGCGGGATCGACGCGGCGTCGTGGAATTCGTACGGTACGCCCAGCGCGTCGCCGATCAGCAGGCCCAGCAGGCCGCCGCGCAGGCGGGATCGTCGGTTCGGAATGGCAGTCATCGGGCAGGGGGCGGATTGGCGGCTCGCGCCGCGGAATATCGTGCAGCCTAGACCAATCGCCTGCGCGTGCCTAGCCGATGCAGCGTCGCCGATGCGAACCAATGCCGCATGGCCCATGCGCGCCGGTGAACTAGAGTCGAACGGTAGCCGATGAAACGACACCGGGAAAACAAGCGCATGGCGAAGAAATTTCCGCTGCATCCCGTGCATCCGGAGCGGATCTGCTGGGGATGCGACAACTACTGCCCGACGCACGCGATGCGTTGCGGCAACGGCTCCAGCCGTACACAGCACCCGAGCGAACTGCTCGGCGACGACTGGTATCGATACGGCGACTGGGGCATCGAAGGCGTGGATGCCGACAACGAATCCGAACCCGCTATCGAAGCCGGCGGGCAGTCATAGCGACAAGTTGCCTCACCCGGGTGCGTCCGTTTTCTTGATCTGCATCACGGTTGCGAAACCCGTGCCGAAACATCATGAATAAAGATGCATGCACAACGCATCTTGAAGCGGGCGGGATGCCGGTGGCCAGGAACTTGCGTTCCGCCGCCGATCGCGCCGACCCGCGCCCCCATGATCGAGAAAGGAGAGCACCGTGTTTTGCTATCAATGCGAACAGACCGACCGGACCGGCACACGCCCCGGCTGCGCATCGGCGAAAGGCAACTGCGGCAAGGATGCAACGACGGCCGACCTGCAGGACCTGCTGGTCCATGCGGTGAAGGGCATTGCGCAATACGGCGCGATCGCGCGAGCGATGGGCGCACCGGATCGCGACGCCGACCGGTTCGTGCTTTACGCGATGTTCACGACGCTCACCAACGTGAACTTCCATGCGGCCCGTTTCGTCTCGCTTCTACGAGAAGCGGCACAGATGCGCGACCGCGTGAAGGTCGCATGTGAAGCGCGCGCGCGGGCGGCGGGCACGGTCGTTCCGGCGCAGCACGGGCCGGCGATGTGGCAGCCGGCGGACGATCTGGCCGGCCTGCTGGAACAGGCCGCACGCGTCGGCGTGGACAACGGGCTCGACGAGGTGGGCGCGGACATCGTCGGCCTGCGCGCGCTGGTGCTGTACGGGCTGAAGGGCGTGTGCGCGTATGCGCATCATGCACGGGTGCTCGGCTACGAGCGCGACGACATCTACGAAGGCATCGAGGCGGCGCTCGCGTTTCTCGCGCGCGACCCGGACGACGTCAACGCGCTGCTCACGCAGGCGCTCGACCTCGGCCGGCTGAACCTCACGGTCATGGAACTGCTCGACAGCGCGAACACCGGCCGTTTCGGCGCGCAGCAACCGACGGCCGTGCGCGTGTCGCCGGTGGCGGGCAAGGCGATCCTCGTGTCGGGCCACGATCTCGGCGATCTGCACGCGCTGCTCGAACAGACGGCCGGCACGGGCATTCACGTGTACACGCACGGCGAGATGCTGCCGGCCCATGCGTATCCGGTGCTGAAGGCGTTTCCGCACCTGGTCGGCAACTACGGCGGCGCGTGGCAGGATCAGCAGAGCGACTTCGCGCATTTCCCCGGGCCGATCCTGATGACGTCCAACTGCATCATCGAGCCGATGCCGCAGTACCGGCAGCGGATCTTCACGACGGGGCCGGTCGGCTGGCCGGGCGTGCGCCATCTCGAACATCACGACTTCTCGACGCTGATCCGCGCCGCGCAGGCGCTGCCCGGGTTCCCGGCCACGGCGCCGGAGGAGACGATTACGGTCGGCTTCGGCCGGCATGCGGTGCTTGGCGTCGCGGACAAGGTCATCGATGCGGTCAAGGCCGGACAGATCCGCCATTTCTTCCTGATCGGCGGCTGCGACGGCGCGGCGCCGGGCCGCAACTACTACACCGAGTTCGCGGAGCAGGCGCCCGACGATACGATCGTGATGACGCTCGGCTGCAACAAGTACCGCTTCAACCGGCACGCATTCGGCGATATCGGCGGCATTCCGCGCCTGCTCGACGTCGGGCAGTGCAACGACAGCTACTCGGCGATCCGGATTGCGACGGCGCTCGCCGACGCATTCGAATGCGGCGTGAATGACCTGCCGCTGTCGCTCGTGATCTCGTGGTTCGAGCAAAAGGCGGCGGCCGTGCTGCTGACGCTGCTCGCGCTCGGCCTGCGCAACATCCGCCTCGGGCCGACGCTGCCGGCCTTTGTGACGCCGGGCGTGCTGGCGGTGCTGGTTGAGCAATTCGGCATCCAGCCGATCGGCGACGCGGGCACCGACCTGGCCGCGTCGCTGGCGCGCCAGGCCGCTTGAGCGGGATCGTTCGATGACTTATCGCATCGAGATCACGACACGCGACGGCGAGCGCTTCGGCTTCGGCTGCGACGCGGAGCAGGATCTGCTGTCGGCCGCGGCCGACGCCGATATCACGCTGCCGTCGCAATGTCGGCGCGGCAGCTGCGGCGCCTGCCAGGCGACCGTTGTCGACGGCGCGTACGAGATGCAGCCCGACAGCGCCGGCGTGCTGCCGGCCGGCCAGCGGGGCGCGGTCCTGCTGTGCCGGATCCGGCCGCTCGGCGATCTGCAGGTTGCCGCGCCGTACGACCGTACCAAGGTGCTGCTGCATCCGGTGCCCGTGCGTACCGCGCGGATCGCGGCGCTCGAGACGATCGCGGCCGACACGATACGCGTCGAGCTGCAGGTCGAGCCCGACGACGCGTTCGGTTCGGCCGCGGAGTTCGAGCCGGGCCAGTTCGCGGAACTCGAGGTGCCGGGCAGCGGGTTGCGCCGCCCGTATTCGCTCGCGAACACGAGCAACTGGGACGGTCGCCTCGAGTTCCTGATCCGGCTGCGGCCGGGCGGCTGGTTCTCGACGTACCTGCGCGAGCGCGCACGGCCGGGCGATCCGCTGACCGTGCGCGTGCCGATGGGCGGCTTCGGACTGTTCGCGGACAGCCTGCGGCCACGCTGGTTCGTCGCGGGTGGCACGGGGCTCGCACCGATCCTGTCGATGCTGCGGCGCATGGCTGAGTTTCAGGAGATGGTCGATGCGCGGCTGTTCTTCGGCGTCAATCAGGAAAGCGAACTGTTCATGCTCGATGAGCTCGCGCGATTGCAGGCCGAGCTGCCGCGGTTGCGCGTCGATCTGTGCGTATGGCAACCGGACGAGGAGTGGGGCGGGTTGAGTGGTACGCCGGTTGACGCGTTGCGCATCGCGCTTGCTCAGAACGACGGGTTGCCGGACATCTACGTCTGCGGGCCGCCGCCGCTCGTGCAGGCTGCACGGGACGTGGCGATGACGGCGGGCGTGCCCGATGCGCAGTTCGCGAGCGAGCGTTTTACCGTTTGATGCCGGAGCCCGTGTCGACACGGGTGACTTGCCGGATTCACGGCGCGAACGTACTCTTGGTCGACACCATCCTCCCTTGGCAGGTGCTCGACCATGCAAGCCCATCCTCTGCGTCTTTCCCCCGGCGACGACCTGCGCGCGTCGATCGAGCAGGCATTGCGTGAGCACGACGCGCACGCGGCGTTCGTGATCCAGGGCATCGGCAGCCTGAGCGTCGCGCAGTTGCGCTTTGCCGGGGCCGACGTGCCGACCGAGTTGCGCGGCGACCTCGAAATCCTGACGCTGGCCGGCTCGGTGTCACCGGACGGCGCGCACCTGCACATGTCCGTTTCCGACGTGGTCGGCCGCGTGTCGGGCGGCCATGTGGCCAGCGGCTGCGTGGTGCGCACGACCGCCGAGATCCTGCTGGCCGTGCTGCCGGCGCATCGCTTTGCGCGCGAGCCCGACCCGCATACCGGCTTCAACGAACTGGTGATCCGCCGCGAACCGGGCGGCGATGCCGAGTGAATGACGCGAAGCGGCGCTAGAATCGCCGGTCATTTGACGCCATTCCGCCCTTCACGTTTCCGCGAGGCCGCCATTCATGGATGATTCCGAAATCGAACAAAAAGTGTGGGAAATCGTGCGCACCTGGCTCGAGGGCGCGACGCCCGAGCAATGGCACCGCTTCGCCGCGCGCTCCAATTACGACGGCAACGGCCGTGCGCTGCGCTGGCTGCTCGACAACCGCAACATCGATCGCGCCACCGCGCTGCTGATCTACTGGAATCTCGGCGCCGCGTGGTTCGTGCAGTACGCGAACGAAAGCGACCTGGGCGACGCGTCGTATCAACTGGCCACGTTCCGGCTGGTGCGTGAAATCGAGCAGCGTTATGCCGATGGCTACTACGCCGATCACGGGATCTGGTTCGATCCGCACGACTTCGACGGCGCGGGCCCGGACGACTATCCGGACGTACCGGTCGCGCGGCCGGTGCCGGCACTGATGCTGCAGCCGACGAACGGCCGCGAGTATGTCGATCTCGACGAGGCGGAAGGGTACGACGAAGGCTTGCCGTTCGACGTCGTTGAGCGGATTTCCGCGCTTTACGACTGACCGGGCCGACACGGCCACCCGGCGCCGCATAAAAAAATGGCGCCGCGGGCATTCAGCCTGCGACGCCATGGCGTGGTGCGCTGCGACGTCAACCGCCCGCCGCAGCCCGCTCCGCGTGCTTACAGCTGCACGGTGTCGGCCACTTCCTTGAAGTCTTCGATCTGGTCGAAGTTCATGTACTTGTAGATCTGGTCGCCGTTCGCGTTGAGCACGCCCATGTCGGCCATGTACTCTTCCTTGGTCGGGATCTTGCCCAGACGCGAGCAGATCGCCGCCAGTTCCGCCGAGCCGAGATACACGTTCGTGTTCTTGCCGAGACGGTTCGGGAAGTTACGGGTCGACGTCGACATGACCGTCGCGCCTTCGCGCACCTGAGCCTGGTTACCCATGCACAGCGAGCAGCCCGGCATTTCGGTACGCGCACCGGCCGTGCCGAACACGCCGTAATGGCCTTCTTCGGTCAGTTGCTTCTGGTCCATCTTGGTCGGTGGCGCGACCCACAGCTTGACCGGGATGTCGCGCTTGCCTTCGAGCAGCTTCGACGCGGCACGGAAGTGACCGATGTTGGTCATGCACGAACCGATGAACACTTCGTCGATCTTCGCGCCTGCGACGTCGGACAGCGTCTTCACGTCGTCCGGGTCGTTCGGGCACGCGACGATCGGCTCATGGATGTCGGCGAGGTCGATCTCGATGACGGCCGCGTACTCGGCGTCGGCATCCGGCGACAGCAGTTGCGGGTCGGCCAGCCACTGTTCCATTGCCTGGATACGGCGCTGCAGGCTGCGCGGATCCTGGTAGCCCTGCGCGATCATCCACTTCAGCAGCGTGATGTTGCTGTTGAGGTACTCGATGATCGGTTCCTTGTTCAGGTGGACCGAGCAACCGGCTGCCGAACGCTCGGCGGACGCATCCGACAGCTCGAATGCTTGCTCGACCTTCAGGTCGGGCAGGCCTTCGATTTCGAGGATGCGGCCCGAGAAGATGTTCTTCTTGCCTTGCTTGGCGACCGTCAGCATGCCTTGCTTGATCGCGTACAGCGGGATCGCGTTGACGAGGTCACGCAGCGTGACGCCCGGCTGCATCTTGCCCTTGAAGCGGACCAGCACCGATTCCGGCATGTCCAGCGGCATCGTGCCGGTGGCGGCCGCGAACGCGACCAGGCCCGAACCTGCCGGGAAGCTGATGCCGATCGGGAAGCGCGTGTGCGAATCGCCGCCGGTGCCGACGGTGTCGGGCAGCAGCATGCGGTTCAGCCACGAGTGGATCACGCCGTCGCCCGGGCGCAGCGCGATACCGCCGCGCGTGCTGATGAAGTTCGGCAGCGTCTGGTGCGTCTTCACGTCGACCGGCTTCGGATAAGCGGCGGTGTGGCAGAACGACTGCATCACGAGGTCGGCCGAGAAGCCGAGGCACGCGAGATCCTTCAGTTCGTCGCGGGTCATCGGGCCCGTGGTGTCCTGCGAGCCGACCGAGGTCATCTTCGGTTCGCAGTACGTGCCCGGGCGCACGCCCTGGCCTTCCGGCAGACCGCATGCGCGGCCAACCATCTTCTGCGCGAGCGAGAAGCCCTTGCCGCTGTCGGCCGGCTGGTGCGGCAGGCGGAACAGCGTCGACGGCGCGAGGCCCAGTGCTTCACGTGCCTTCGCGGTCAGGCCGCGGCCGATGATCAGCGGAATGCGGCCGCCGGCGCGCACTTCGTCGAACAGCACGTCGGACTTGACCTGGAATTCGGCGATCACGTTGCCGTCCTTCAGCGCCTTGCCATCGTACGGGCGCAGTTCGACCACGTCGCCCATTTCCATCTGCGACACGTCGAGCTCGATCGGCAGCGCGCCGGCGTCTTCCATCGTGTTGTAGAAGATCGGGGCGATCTTGCTGCCGAGGCACACGCCGCCGAAGCGCTTGTTCGGCACGAACGGGATGTCTTCGCCGGTGAACCACAGCACCGAGTTGGTGGCCGACTTGCGCGAGGAGCCGGTGCCGACCACGTCGCCCACGTAGGCGACCAGGTGACCCTTTTCCTTCAGCGATTCGATGAACTTGATCGGGCCGCGCTTGCCGTCTTCTTCCGGCGTGATGCCCGGGCGTGCGTTCTTCAGCATCGCCAGCGCGTGCATCGGGATGTCCGGGCGGGTGGTCGCGTCCGGGGCCGGCGACAGGTCGTCGGTGTTGGTTTCGCCCGTCACCTTGAACACGGTGATGGTCAGGCTTTGCGGCACTTCCGGACGGCTCGTGAACCATTCGGCGTCGGCCCAGCTCTGCAGCACGGCCTTTGCGTGCGCGTTGCCCTTGTCGGCGAGTTCCTTGACGTCATGGAACTGGTCGAACATCAGCAGGGTTTTCTTCAGTGCGTCAGCGGCCACGGCAGCGACGGCTTCATCGGACAGCAGCTCGATCAGCGGCTGGATGTTGTAGCCGCCCAGCATCGTGCCGAGCAGTTCGGTCGCGCGTTCGCGCGAGATCAGCGGGCAGGCGGTCTCGCCCTTGGCCACGGCGGCCAGGAAGCCGGCCTTCACGCGGGCGGCTTCGTCGACGCCTGCGGGCACGCGGTGGGTGATCAGGTCGAGCAGCGTCTGCTCTTCGCCGGCGGGCGGGTTCGTCAGCAGTTCCACCAGTTCGGCGGTCTGCTGAGCCGTCAGCGGCAGGGGAGGAATACCGAGCGCGGCGCGGGCGGCCACGTGAGCACGAAAGTTTTCAAGCATGGGGAGACCTGCTGATATTGCGTTTGAGGGGAAGGCCTTGCCGGCACTCCGGGGCTGTTCCAGGCACTGCTTTGCAGCGGGATTCTAATCTCAATGCGCTTTAACGTCAAATGTCTTATGTCTTATATAAGAGTTGGCGACGGCGCACGGGAAAGCGAGATGGCGCGGGGGCGCCGGTCGTTTCGGACGTGTCGCGGAGGCTCGGGCGGGCGTGCGCACGGGCGTCGTGTCGCGGGAGGTTCCGGCTGCCGCCGGGAGGCGCAGTGGGCGGTGGGGTGGCGGGATGCCCGACTGCGAGCCGGGATCGTCGGTCCGTATCAGGTGTCCCCGTCGCCGGCTTTGGCTGCCGCCATGTGAACTGGCGCGAACCGTTCGAGGCCGCGACTGGCGAAGTGCGCTGCCGGTAACGGAGCCCCGGGAGCCGGGTTGCCGGCGGCGCATATATCTGCACAAGCCGGCAAGAAACGTTACACACAGGCCGCTTTCGCGCGCCTACGCTCTATTTCACGCGACTTTCAATCAGGTTTCAAAATGCGGAGCGAGCATCGGCGCATGCCGGCCGCCCCGTTCCGGAATGTCCTGGATGGTCGCGAGCCCTTGAATCCCGTCGATCCAGAACATGCGATCCAGAGAATCGATTGTCGTGGTGTTGTCGCTCGTCGCATCGTCGGTCGGTCATGCGGCCGCGACCGACGACGAAACGCGTGGCTTGGCCGGCCGTCCCGTCGCACTGGTCTATCGCGGCCCGGCTGCGTGCGATGGCTGCCCGGAGACGATTGCGCAGCGCCTGCGGGAATCGGACCACAAGTTCCGGGTGATCTACGTCGGGCCGGCGGAGAAACTCAAGATCACGCCCGCTGTCCTGGCCGGCGCCGCGCTCTATGTCCAGCCCGGTGGCGGGCAGGACATCCCCGGTGCGGCGGCCGGCATCGGAAAGCATTCGATCAAGGCCGTGCGGCAATACGTGTCGAACGGCGGACGCTATCTGGGCATCTGCATGGGTGCCTACCTGGCGGGCGACCCGGGTTTCGGGTTGGTGGCCGGCGAGTTCGACTCCGAGGTCGACCGACCGGGCTCGACGCTTCACGGGATCGCGGACACGGTGACGCCAGTGGTCTGGCGCGGGAAAAAACGCTGGATCTACTTCCAGGACGGCGCGATGCTCCCGGCCGCCCCCGGCGCGGTCGTGCTGGCGACCTATCCGAACCGCGATATCGCGGCCGCGACCTATCGGTACGGCAAGGGGCGCGTCGGGCTCGTCGGCCCGCATCCCGAAGCCGACGAAAGCTGGTATCGCGAGAACGGACTCAAGAACCCGGACGGCATTCGACCGGACATGGCCGACGACCTGATCAACGCGACGATGAAGCCATGACGGCGCGGGTGCTATTTCCGCTCATTTCCGCCTGGCGCGATACGCGTCGAGGTTCTTCCGCGCCTGCGCGCGGATCGCGCGTTGCATGAAAGGCGTCCAGCCGAGCAGGGCGCCTTTCAGCCCCAGCGCCTGACGCGCCCAGCGCCACAGGTCGAAGCTGTCGCGATGCTCGACGATGCGTCCGTCGCGAAACCGGAACCGCGCGTCGATCCGGTTGACCACCATCCGGTCGGTTGCGGTAAAGCGGTAGTGAGCGATCCACTCGGCGCGCCCGGCCTGTTGATCCGCGGCGACGTCGCCGAACGTCAATGAAAAGTCCTGCGCCCGCGCGACCAGCATGCGCCACATGTCGCGTGCGAGGTCGCCGCGCAGCTCGCCGAATGCGGGATCGCTGAACACGACGTCGTCGGCATAGCAGGCGAGCATCCCGTCGATGTCGCGCTGCTGGAACGCCGTATAGAAGCGCTGGATCAACTCGGTGTGTGGTTGGCTCATCTTTGGGTGTGTTGTCGTTGGCGATGAAGCGGGGTCTCGACGCGGCGGCCGGATGCCGGGCAAGCCACTGTAGCGGAAATCAAATGACCTGTCGTCGATGGCAGCGGCGGCGCGTAGCGGTCGCTCGCGGCTGTTCCACGGGCCGGTCATTTGACGGACAATCCGGCGCTGGAGGCCGATTGCGCGTCGACCTGAGCGCGCGCGTCGACTGCCGGGAACCCACTCATGACATTCCGCTTTGAAGCCCCGTTGCGGCGCACGTTTCTGCTCGCGCTGCTTGCTTGCGCACCCCAGGCCTTCGCGGCAGGGCTCGACTGCGCGCAGGCATCCAGCCAGACCGAAAAAGCCGTCTGCGCATCGAACGACCTGCATCTGGACGACGGCAGGCTGTCGGTCTTTTACCGGAAACTGTCCGATGCATTGCCGCAGGGGCAGCGTGCGACGTTGCGCACCGCGCAGCTCGGCTGGCTGAAGACCCGCGATCAATGCGGCGCCGATCACGGTTGCCTCGAACAGCGCTATCTGACGCGGATCGGCGATCTGCAATCACAGCTCGCCACGGTGCTCGCCTATCGCCCCGACGCCGAAGACAAGGCTGCGCTCGACGACTTGCGCGCGCTCGTCGACCAGGCGCGCCGCACGGATTCAAGTTCGCCGGTCGAGCAAGTGATCGACCGGTTGCGGATCACGAATGGCGTTACGCGCTTTTCGAGCGACGCCAGCGACGGGCAGGGGCCGGTGTTGCCGACGGCACGCCCCGGCGGTGTGACGGCCGACGAGTGGCGGGCGTTGAAGGCGTCGCCGAGCGGTGGGGACGATGCCGCGATGGGCGCGTCCTACACGCTGATCGATCTCGACGGCGACGGGCAGCGCGATCTGGTCGTCGAATCGGCATCGAACGGAACCGGGTTGTGGTCGTCGGTCGATGTCTTGCGCCGCAAGGGCGGCAAGTTCGAGGTATCAGGCGATTCGAACGAGGCGCTCGACCGCAGCCTTTACACGACGAATGGCCGCGGCGCGAATCAGGCGGGAGAATGGATACGCTTGCGCGGGCGCGTCTATGCGTTGTATCGCGACAGCCACTACGGCATGGACGAGTTTTACCTGCTGCGGCCGTTTACCGTCGTTGGCCAGGTGCCGAAACTGACGGTGCATTATCGTTACCGCCTGTCGGTGCCGATCGAACAGCGCAATGAAGGCAAGACCGGTTCGACAACGCTCGACGGCAAGCTGCATGCGGCGCTCGAACAGGCGCTGCACGACGTGAGCGACAGCACCGCGCGCGATGCGGGTTCCGACACGCCGCTGTGTCCGATTCCGCCGTCGGTGCAGGGCGACGATCGCAGCGAATACTCGAGCTACGGGCCCGGCCACTACGCGTACGAGATCGTCGGCGACATGGCGGTTCATGTCGGCGACACGTGCTACATCGGCCGGTTGATCGACTGGTTTGGCGACTACCGGAAGGATGGCCTGGTCGCGCAGCTGTCGATGCGTCTTCCCCGCGACGAGTCGGACCGCGAGCAGACGTTCAGCGTGAACGGCATCCGGACCGTGACATCCGTCGCGACATCGATCGAGAAAATGACCGTGAACAGCGGGAATTGATCCAGGCGCGCGCGGCTCCGGTTCAGTCGTCGTGACCCGAACGCGGCCGGCGCGTCGGCACCTGTCAGCGGTTCGCCAGCGCGACGTCCTGGTTGCCGCGCCCCGTCACCAGGCAGCCCGACATGAACGCTTCGCCCTGGCTGCTGGCGGCTGCTTCGCCGAAGCCACGGCCGAGCGCGTCGACCTTCACCTGCGCGGCGCCTTGTTCGCACGCGAGCGGGCTGGTGTCGCGGCCCTGCGCATGCAGGATCGCGCGATCGCCAATGAGATACGCCAGCAGTGCGAAAACAGCGATATGTACGGCTCGTCTCATGGTTCGTCTCCTCGTGGCTCAAGCGTAACGCGGACCGGTTTGACGAAGCACTTGGGGGTTCCCCCGGTAAACGTCTGCTGAAATGGGGAGCGCAGGGTGATCCTGTCCCGTTTTTCGTGGTTGGAGGGGGGAGGGAAAGCGCGGCTTCAGTGCGCGTGGCAGGCTAAACCGGACGGGCGGCGACGCATTCGCGCGACGGTTGCCGGCGCGACAGGCGTGCGATTCACGGGAGTTTGACGAATGTCAGGGTACGGACGGGAGGGGGCGGTCGCGCGGCCGTTCAAAGCGATAGCATGAATGCATGATTTGACGGAACGCGATCGCGGAGAAAGGCATCGGTTCCGGCAAGCAGGTGCGTGTTGAACATCGCTGTCGAATTAGTGAGGAATCCAAATGCTTAACGTCTCTTCCGTCCTGATCAGCCTCGCCCCGTTGTGGGCCATCCTGCTCGTTGCGTCTTCGGCCGCCGCCTATTTCGTGTTCTGGCGCAAGGTCATCGATTAAGCGCTGCGTGAACGCCGGTGCGCGTGTGAGCGGCAACGCGCACATGTGTCGCACCGCACGTTGCAAACCCGGGGCGCGTCGGCGAACGAGCCCTCGACGCGCTGCCGCGCGTCATTCCGGTCATTGCACGGCCGTGACCGGCACATTCGAAATCCGCACCAGCCGGCTCATCACGCTGCGGCGGAACACCGACATCAGCGCATGCAACGGGTCGTGCCGCGGCGCGACGACCACGATCTCGTCGCACCCCGTCTCTGCCGCGACCGACGCGATCGTATCGGCCACCGGGCCCACCTTCATCACGACGCTGTACTTGACGCCGGCTTCCTGCAGGATTCGCTCGGCCATGGCCAGATCGTCGGACGCGAACTTCTCCTCGATCGAACGCAGCCGCGATAGCGGATGGTAGGCCTCGAGCCGCGTCGATTCGAGCGGTGCCTGAACGTTGATCAGCACGATCTCCGACGCGCACCGTTCGCGATACAGGAATGTCGCGTGGCGAACCGCCTGAAGCGAGCGGGGAGAGTGGCCGACCGGAACCAGCAGCTTGAGCATGAACGTTGTCCAGGAAACGAGATGATTCCAGCGTAGCGCCCCGCCGGGCCGAACGATCTAAAGAGAACGGGCGGCCGCGTAAAAATGTCGTTAACGCGTGCCGCCTCGTGGCGCGCCTAATAGAAATATAAGAAATTTAAGTTTATGCGCATAAACGATTTCATCGGCCGGGGCGGCGCGCGCGAAGCGGGGCCCGTCGCCCCGATTTAGTCGGAACCGCAATGAATCGCGGCGGAAAATATCGGAGGTCGCCGATCCGGCGTCGCGTAGAGTAGTGCATCGGCCGCGGCGCGGCCGCTCCCGGCCGGTTCGGGAGCGACCGCCGCCATGCGGCCCGCCATTCCATTCCGATTCCAGGAGACTCCGCATGCCGCACGGCGCCCCGCAGCTTCTCGCTCCCGCTTCCATCCCCGTCGACCCGATCGTGCGCCTGTCGGCGGGCGAGCTCGCGTCGGCGATCCGCAGCAAGGCCGTGTCGTGCGTCGAGACGATGCGCGCGTACCTCGATCACGTCGAGCGGGTGAACGGCGCGGTCAACGCGATCGTCGCGCTGCGCGATCGCGACGCGCTGCTCGCCGAGGCCGCGGAAAAGGATGCTGCGCTGGCGCGCGGCGAGTACCACGGCTGGATGCACGGGATGCCGCAGGCGCCGAAGGATCTGGCAATGACGAAGGGGCTGCGGACGACCTACGGCTCGCCGATCTTCCGCGAGAACGTGCCGCAGGCCGATTCCGTGGGCGTCGCGCGGATGCGCGCGGCCGGCGCGATCTTCATCGGCAAGACCAACACCCCCGAATTCGGGCTCGGCTCGCACACGTTCAACGAGGTCTACGGCGCGACGCGCAATCCGTACGACCTGACCAAGAGCGCGGGCGGCAGCAGCGGCGGCACGGCGGCGGCGCTCGCGTCGCGGATGCTGCCGGTGGCGGACGGCAGCGATTTCGGCGGCTCGCTGCGCAATCCGGCCGCGTTCTGCAACATCTACGGCTTCCGTCCGTCGCAGGGCCGCGTGCCGCGCTGGCCGGGCGTCGACGTGTTCGTGCAGCAGCTCGGCATCGAAGGGCCGATGGGCCGTACGGTCGGCGACGTCGCGCAACTGCTCGCGATCCAGGCCGGCTACGACCGCAACGATCCGCTGTCGCTCGCGGACGATCCGGCCGTGTTCGCGCAGCCGCTCGACGCCGATCTGCGCGGCAAGCGCGTCGCGTGGGTCGGGGACTGGAACGGCTATCTCGCGACCGAGGCCGGCGTGCTCGCGTTGTGCGAACAGGGGCTGGCGACGCTGCGCGAGATCGGCTGCGACGTCGATGCCGCGCTGCCGTCGTTCGCGCCCGACCGGATCTGGCGCCTGTGGCTCGCGCATCGGCACCTGCTGTCCGGCGGCGGGCTGCTGGTGCACTATCGCGACCCGGCGCGCCGCGCGCTGCTGAAGCCCGAGGCGATCTACGAGGTCGAAGGGCTGCTCGCGATGCAGGGCGCGGCGGTGTTCGACGCGAGCGTCGAGCGTACCGCGTGGCACCAGGCCGTGCTCAGCTTCTTCGACCGCTACGACTTCATCGCGGCGCCGACCGCGCAGGTGTTCCCGTTCGACGTCGACCAGCGCTGGCCGAAGGAGATCGCGGGCCGTCCGATGGATACCTACCACCGCTGGATGGAAACGGTCGTGCCGTGGACGCTGGCCGGCTGCCCGGTGATCAGCGTGCCGGTCGGCTTCAACGACGCGGGGCTGCCGATGGGGATGCAGCTGATCGGGCGTCCGCGCGCCGATCTCGCCGTGTTGCAACTCGCGCGCGGCTACGAGCAGGCGGCTGACTTGGTGGGGGGGCGGTTGCCGGGGTGGATGGCTGCGTAACGCGTTGATGGCCGATAGTCGATAGCTGGAAGCCGATAGCCGATAGCCGATAGCCGGAAGCCGGAAGCCGGAAGCCGGAAGCCGGAAGCCGGAAGCCGGAAGCCGGAAGCCGGAAGCCAAAGCCAAAGCCAAAGCCAAAGCCAAAGCCAAAGCCAAAGCCAAAGCCAAAGCCAAAGCCAAAGCCAAAGCGGGTTGCGGATCGCGCATGGCAGATGGGAAAGCGGGCGGCGGAAAGCCGCCCGTTGTGCTTTGACTCTCGAACGTGTTGTTCGCAGGCGCGTGTCACGCCGAGCACGGCGTGTTGCGCGCCGGTATGGCGTCACGTCATCGACGCTGCGCAGCACGTTCCGCGTCGCCGCTGCTCCTGGCGATGGACCGCTCGATGTGCAGTGCGACATGCGGGATGGGCTGGCAGACCACCTCCGGCGTCGCCTGCGAAGGTGGACAACCGCCGTCATCGATTGATGCGGCGCGAGAACGAATTTCGGTACACGCCCGTAAATCGCCCGGCAAACGCGGGCGAATCCCCACAAGCACGTACGCCGGTCGCGGAATTGCAAGCGGCCGTGCAGCGTGATTTCGTTTCGATGTGTTTCAGTCGTTGCGGCCGCGCGCGGCGCGCTTCGACAATATCGGCCTCAACAATACAGGCACGAGGAAAACACATGAAGCAGATTCGCGCGACGGGCCGGCACCTGGCCACGGCAGGCATCGCGTTCGGCATCCTGGCAAGCGGCGCCGCGCATGCGCAGCTCGACCTGCAGTCGATCGGCGCATCGCTGCTCGGCGGCGGGCAGCAGCAGGCGGCGCCCGCGCAGGGCGGCGT
>NZ_JAAGPG010000419.1:0-7460 GCF_017104665.1 Burkholderia sp. Se-20378
TCGATACGGGCGATCGTACCAACTGCACGCGCGATCGGACATCACCGCGTGCGGTTGCCGCCGGGAAGCGCCGCAGCGCGGGTGCGTCGCCCCGTCACTGCCCCGGCACGTGAACGCCCTCGCGCCCGCCCGCCGGCTCGGCGCCCTTGCCGCGATACCACACCGCGTAGACGACCGACAGCACGATCATGAACGGCACGCCGCAGAACAGCGTCATCCGGAACTCGCGCGTGAAGTACGTCGTCACCAGCGCCGCGAACATCAGCGCGGCGCCGAGCAGCGACGTGACCGGGAAGCCCCACATCCGGAACGCGAGCGTCTGGCCGCGGTGGTGCCGGCGGAAGAACAGGTGCGTGACGAAGATCATCAGCCACGTGAACATCGCGCCGAACATCGACACCGACATCATCATCACGAACGACGTGTCCGGATACAGCACGTTCAGCACGGTCGCGAGCGCGATCCCGATCGCGGACAGGCCGAGCGCGGCCGCCGGCACGCCGTGGCCCGTCAGCCGGCCGAGCGCCTTCGGCGCGTAGCCGGCGCGCGACAGGCTGAACATCATCCGCGTCGTGATGTAGAGCTGGCTGTTCATCGCCGACAGCGCGGCCACCAGGATCACGAAGTTGATCACGCCGGCCGCGCCCGGCACGTGCGTCGCAGCCATCACCTTCACGAACGGGCTTTCGTCGGAGCCGGCCGCCGTCCACGGGACGATCGCCAGCATCAGCGCGAGCGTCAGCAGGTAGAAGAACACGAGGCGCGCCATCGTCGCGCGGAACGCACGCGTGATCGCCTGGTGCGGGTCGCGCGCCTCGCCGGCCGCGACCGCGATCATCTCGATGCTCAGGTAGCTGAAGATCGACACGATCACCGCGACCCACATCCCCCATACGCCCTTCGGAAAGAAGCCGCCGTGCGCCGTGTAGTTCGCGAAGCCGATGCCGGAGCCCGCCGGCGCACCGAACACGACCACCGCGCCGAGCGCGATGAACGCGACGATCGCGGCGATCTTCAGCATCGAGAACACGTACTCGACCGCGCCGAACACCTTCACGCTGACCAGGTTGATGCCGATCAGCGCGACCGAGAAGCCGACGATCCAGTACCAGCCGGGCACGGCCGGAAACCAGTACTTCATGTAGACGGCGATCGCCGTCACCTCGGTGCCGACCGCGAACACGATCGACGCCCAGTACGCGTAGCGCACGAGGAAGCCGGCCAACGGGCTCACGTAATGCTCGGCATACGCGCCGAACGAGCCCGACGTCGGGTGCGCGACCGTCATCTCGGCGAGGCAGCCCATCAGCAGCAGCGCGATCAGCGCGCCGATCGCATAGCTGACGAGCACGCTCGGCCCCGCGAAGCCGATCGCGAAGCCGCTGCCGAGGAACAGCCCCGTCCCGATCGCGCCGCCGATCGCGATCATCGACAACTGCGCGGTGGACAGCCCGCGATGCAACCCCTTCTCACGTTCGACGATCGCGTCGAATCCCTGCCGCTGGTTCATGCCGTGTCTCCTTCGTCGAACGCGCCCCGCGTGGCGCGGGACGTCGTCCGATCTCGTTCTGTTGCGTCGTGTTGCGTCGTACTGCGTGCCGGATTGCGCGGGCCGTCAGGTCACCGACTTGCGCGCGAGGAATGCGTCGGTGTTCCATGCGCCGCTCGTCACCACGTCCTTCAGCGCGGCGATCGTGTCCCACACGTCGACGTAGCGCACGTACAGCGGCGCGAAGCCGAAGCGCAGGATGTCGGGTGCGCGGAAGTCGCCGATCATGTTGCGCGCGATCAGCGCCTGCACGATCGCATAGCCCTGCTCGTGCGCGAGCGACACCTGGCTGCCGCGCTGCGCGGCGTCGCGCGGCGACGCGAGCGTGAAGCCGAGGCCCGCGAGTTCCTGGTCGACGAGCGCGATGAACAGGTCGCCGAGCGCGACGCTCTTGTCGCGCAGCACGTCGAGATCGACGCCGTCGAATGCGTCGAGCGCGGCTTCGAGCGCGATCACGCCGAGCTGCGGCGCGGTGCCCGTCAGCATCCGGTCGATCGCGGGGTGCGGCGCGTAGTCGTGCGTGAAGTCGAACGGCTTCGCGTGGCCGTGCCAGCCCGTCAGCGGCTGCCGCACGCTCGCGAGATGCCGCGACGCGACGAACACGTAGGCCGGTGCGCCGGGCCCGCCGTTCAGGTACTTGTAGCCGCAGCCGACCGCGAAGTCCGCGTCGCACGCGTTCAGCCCGATCGGCATCGCGCCGGCCGAGTGGCACAGGTCCCACACGCTCAGCGCGCCGGCCTCGTGCGCCAGGCGCGTGACGGCCGCCATGTCATAGCGTTTGCCGCTCTTGTAGTTCACGTGCGTCAGCGACACGACCGCGACGCTGTCGTCGATCGCCGCGACGATGTCGTCCGGATCGACGCAGCGCAGCTCGCAACCGGTCATTTCGGCGACGCTCGCCGCAATGTAGACGTCGGTCGGGAAGTTGGTGCGCTCCGCGAGGATCACGCGGCGCCCCGGCCGCATCCGCGTGGCCGCCACCAGCACCTTGAAGAGATTCACCGACGTGGAATCGGCGACGATCACCTCGCCGTCGCCCGCGCCGATCAGCTTCGCGATCTTGTCGCCGGTGCGCTGCGGCGCCGGATACCAGTCGGCGTCGTTCCACGAGCGGATCAGCCCGTGCGCCCATTCGTGCTGGAGCGCGCGCTGCATGCGCGCCGGCACGTTCGCCGGCATCGCGCCGAGCGAGTTGCCATCGAGATAGATCGTGTCGGCGGGCAGGTCGAAGCGCGCGCGGCAGTGGGCGAGCGGGTCGGCCGCATCGAGCGCGGCGCAGTGTTCGCGTGTGGTCATGAAATCAGGTTTCCTTCTTGAATGATGGTCGTCGTAAGGGGCGTCAGGCCGCGCGCGACGCCGCGGCCGGCGGCAGGTCGAAGAAGCGCAGCGCGTTGCCGCCGAGGATCTTGGCTTTCGCGGGTTCGGAGAGATCGGGATGCTGCTCGACGAGCGAGCCGATCCGTTGCTCGCCGAGCGGGAACGGATAGTCGGAGCCGAGCATCACGCGGTCCTCGCCCATCGTGTCGACCAGCAGGCGCAGCGCGCCGCGATCGAATACCGCGCTGTCCACGTGGAAGCGGTCGAGATAGCTGACGGGCGGATGCGGGCAGTCCTCGCGCACGATGTCGCGCTGCTCCCACGCGTTCTGCACGCGACCGAGCAGGAACGCGAAGCTGCCGCCGCCGTGCGCGAAGCACAGCTTCAGCGTGCGCGGAATCCGCTCGAACGCGCCGGACAGGATCAGCGACACCATGCTGAGCTGCGTCTCGGCCGGCATCGCAACGAGCCACGGCAGCATCCACTTCTTCATCCGGCCGTCGGTCATCATGTCCCACGGATGCACGAGCACCGGAATGCCGTCGTTCGCGCAATGCGCGAGGAACGTGACGAGGTGTTCGTCGTCGAGGTCGAGCGGCCCGAGGTGGTTGCCGATCTGCACGCCGCGATGGCCGGCGCGATGCGCGCGTGTCGCTTCGCGGCACGCGAGCTCGACGTCCTGCAGCGGCACCTGCGCAAGCGCGAGCATCCGGTCGGGCGCATGCGCGCACAGTTCGAGCGCGCGGTCGTTCATCCGCATCGCCCAGTCGTGCGCATCGTGCGGCGCGCTGTCGTAGCCGAACATCACGGGCGTCGCGCACATCAGCTGGATGTCGATGCCGAGCGCGTCCATCTCTTCCAGGCGCGCGGCCGGGTCCCACAGTGCGCGGTAGACCGGGCGAAACGCACGGTCGCCCGTCATGATCATCCCGTTCTGGCCGTCCGCGTCGATGCGCAGCCACGGCGCGCGCTGCGCGTCGAGGCGCGCGGCCTCTTCCCGCGAGATCGGCGGAAAGAAGTGCGAATGCATGTCGATTCGAAGTGTCATCGTCGTTCTGTCGGGTTGAAGGCGCGGCGGACTCAGGCCGCGTTGCCGGAATGCACGTGGCCGCAGTGCGCGCAACGGCGCAGCGTGTCCGACGCGTAGAACGCATCGAACAGCGGCGGCAGGTCGGTGACGATGCTCTTGAGCTGCACCTCGACGCGATGGACGAGATGCCCGCACGCGTCGCAGTACCACTCGAACCCGTCGACGACGCCCGCCGGCCGCTGGCGCTCGATCACGAGGCACGCGCTGCCGGCTTCGGGGCGCTGCGGCGAATGCCGCACGTGCGGCGGCAGCAGGAACATGTCGCCTTCCTTCAGGTCCACGCGTTCGCGCTTGCCGTCGATCCACAGGTGCAGGTACGCGTTGCCGCGCAACTGGTAAAAGAATTCCTCGAACGGATCGTCGTGATAGTCGGTGCGATGATTCGGGCCGCCGACGACGGTCACGATGAAATCGCTGTCCTGCCACACCTGCTGGTTGCCCACCGGCGGCTTCAGCAGGTGCGCGTGCTCGTCGATCCAGCGCGAGAAATTGAACGGGTTGCCGTACTTCAGCATGGTCGTCTCCTCCGGGCGGGCGACGTGAAACGCCCCCTCGCCGCGCATGTCATTTTTTCGGTGCGTACGCGATCGCCTTCATCTCGATCAGCAGATGCGGATGCGGCAGCTGATGCACCGCGACCGTCGTGCGCGTCGGGCCGGTTTCGTCGAAATACTCGCCGTACACCGCGTTGTAGCCGCCGAAATCGTTCATGTTCACGAGGAACGACGAAATCTCGACGAGCGACGACAGATCGGCGCCTTCGCTGCGCAGGATGTCGCGGATGTTCTCGATCACCGTGCGCGTCTGCTCGCGGATGTCGAGCTGCACGGTGCCGAGCGCGTCGGCCGACGCGCCCGCGATCGTGTTGTCGGGCCGCCGCGAACTGGTGCCCGACACGAACAGGAAATCGCCCGCACGCGTGATGTGCGGGAAGCGGCCGCGCGGCGTGGCCTTGCCGGGCACGACGCGGCCCTGGATCGAATGGTCTTGGCTCATGATGGTCGAGTGGTGGTGAATTCGGTGCTGCCGAGCCCGTGCACCGTGCAGTGCACGTGCGCGCCGGCAGGTAACGCATCGGCGGCCGTCGCCGCGCCGGCCACGATCAGCGAGCCGGCCGGCAGCACCAGCCCGCTCGCCGCGATCAGCCGCGACGCCTGCACGACCGAGCGCAGCGGATCGCCGAGGATCGCGGCGGTCGAGCCGGTCTGGACCACGCGGCCGTTGATCCGCATCACGACGCCCGCGTTGCGCAGCCCGTCGAAACGCGTGCTCCACGGGCCGATCGTCAGGCCGGCCGACGAGCAGTTGTCGGCCACCACGTCCTCCAGCGTGAAGCGGAAATCGCGGTAGCGCGAATCGATGATCTCCATCGCCGGCGCGACGGCCTCCAGGTAGCCGGATGCTTCGAGCAGCGTCAGCGGCCGGTCGATGTCGCGGCGCGTGAGAAAGCACACTTCCGGCTCCACGCGCGGATGGATGAAGCGTCCGAGCGCGACGTGCCCGCCGTCCTCTTCCAGCATCGTGTCGGTGAGCCAGCCCCAGATCAGGCTGTCGACGCCCATCTGGACCATCTTCGCGCGGCTCGTGAAGCCGAGCTTCACGCCGACCATCGTCTCGCCGCGATCGATCCGGCGCTCGATCGACGCGCGCTGGATCACATAGGCCTCGTCGAGCGAGAACGTGGCGCCGGTCGTCAGCTGCGCGATCGCCTCCGCGTGACGCGCGGCGTCGTCGACGCGGGCAGCCAGCCTGTCGAGATCGGTCATGCGGCCTCCCGTGCCTTCAGCATGTCGAGCGCGACGTCGACGATCATGTCCTCCTGCCCGCCGACCATCCGCCGCCGGCCGAGCTCGACCATGATGTCGAACGCCGACAGCCCGTATTTCGCGGCGGCCGCTTCGGTGTGGCGCAGGAAGCTCGAATACACGCCCGCATAGCCGAGCGCGAGCGTTTCGCGGTCCACCCGCACCGGGCGCTCCTGCAACGGGCGCACGATGTCTTCCGCCGCGTCGATCAGCTGCTTCACGTCGCAGCCGTGATGCAGCCCGAGGCGGTCGACCGCCGCGACGAACACTTCGAGCGGCGCGTTGCCGGCGCCCGCGCCCATGCCCGTCAGCGACGCATCGATGCGGTCGCAGCCGTGTTCGAGCGCGACGATCGAGTTCGCGACGCCGAGCGACAGGTTGTGGTGCGCGTGCATGCCGGTCTGCGTGGCCGGGTCGAGCACGGCCTTCAGCGCATCGAAGCGCGCGGCCACGTCGCGCATGCCGAGCGCGCCGCCCGAATCGACCACGTACACGCACTGCGCGCCGTAGCTTTCCATCAGCTTCGCCTGCTGCGCGAGCGCGTCCGGCGACGTCATGTGCGACATCATCAGGAAGCCGACGGTGTCCATCCCGAGTTCGCGTGCATACGCGATGTGCTGCTTCGAGATGTCGGCTTCGGTGCAGTGCGTCGCGATCCGCACGATGCGCGCGCCGGCGTCGTACGCGGCGCGCAGGTCGTGCACGGTGCCGATGCCCGGCAGCAGCAGCGTCGCGACCTGCGCACGCTTCACCGTGCCGGCCACCGCCTCGATCCACTGCAGGTCGGTATGCGCGCCGAAGCCGTAGTTGAAGCTCGACCCCGACAGCCCGTCGCCGTGCGCGACCTCGATGCTGTCGACGCCCGCGTCGTCGAGCGCACGCGCAATCGCGACGGCGTGGTCAAGCGAATACTGATGGCGGATCGCATGCATGCCGTCGCGCAGCGTCACGTCAGATAGATAGATCTTGTTCGTCTGGTCGGTCATCGCCGATCTCCCGTCACGCTGCGACGCGGCTGGCCGCGATCTGTTCCGCGGCCGCGAGCGCGGCCGACGTCATGATGTCCAGGTTCCCCGCATACGACGGCAGGTAATGCGCGGCGCCTTCGACTTCGAGAAACACGCTGACCTTCAGCCCCGCGCGGCGCTCGCCCGCGTCGAACGCGAGCGGCTGCGCGGCCGTGTAGCGGTCGAACTGGACGGCCTGCTTGAGCCGGTAGCCGGGCACGTAGCTCGCGACCGCGTCGACCATCGTGCGGATCGAATGCTCGATCGCGGTGGTGTCGGCGTCTTCGTCGGTCAGGCAGTACACGGTGTCGCGCATCATCAGCGGCGGCTCGGCCGGGTTCAGCACGATGATCGCCTTGCCGCGCGCGGCGCCGCCGACCGTCTCGATCGCCTTCGACGTCGTTTCGGTGAATTCGTCGATGTTCGCGCGCGTGCCGGGGCCGGCCGAGCGGCTCGAGATCGACGCGACGATTTCCGCGTAATGCACCGGCGCGACGCGCGACACCGCGTGCACGACCGGGATCGTCGCCTGGCCGCCGCAGGTCACCATGTTCAGGTTCGGCGCGTCGAGATGCTCGAACAGGTTGACCACCGGCACGACGAACGGCCCGATCGCGGCCGGCGTCAGGTCGATCACCTGCACGCCGTGACGGCCGAGCACCTCCGCATGGCGCGCATGCGCGCCGGCCGAC
>NZ_JAAGPG010000420.1:0-7692 GCF_017104665.1 Burkholderia sp. Se-20378
GCGGTCACAGCCCGTACGGCTCGCACGGCGGCTCGCGTGAATCGCGCGGCGACGGCGGCTACGGCTCCCGCGAACCGCGTGAAGGCTATGGCTCGCGCGAACCGCGCGAGGGTTACGGCTCGCGTGAGCCGCGCGAAGGCTACGGTGCCCCGCGCGAACCCCGTGAACCGCGCGAAAGCTACGGCGCGCCGCGTGACACCGGCGACGCATCCGGCAATGCATCGTCGTCGGATTCCCGCGGCGGCAGCGGGCCGGTCATCGTGACGCGCCGCCGGCGAATCGTGCCGGACGGCCAGTAAAACAAAAGGGCAAGCCAACCGGCTTGCCCTTTTTACTTGTGCGGCCGGCGCGGCATGTCGCCGCACCGCCGCCGGTTTCAGCGTGCCGTCGTCGGCAGGCCCGCATCGGCCTCACGCTGCAACGAACGCACCTGCTGCTGCAACGTACGCAGTTGCGACTGAAGCTCAGCCTGCTGCGCCTGCAATGCGGCCGTCTCGTTGCGTACGTTCTTCTGGCGATCCGCAACCGCCGCCTGCTGCTGGCGTGCGATCGAGATATCAGCCTGCAGACGCCGCGCGCGATCCTGCGTGACTTCGATCTGCTTGTCCATTTGCGTTTTCTGCGATTCCAGCTTCGCGGCCCGCAATTCGTTCACGGCCAGCCGCTCCGCCTGGCGCGAGAAATCGCGATAGATCGCTTCCGCACGCGTTTCATCGTAAGTCTTGATGACGCGCCAGAACGCCTTCTGCTGGAACAGCGCGACGAAGTACGCACCGTCCTTCACGTTGAACAACAGGCTCGCACCGTAGCTGCCGTTGTAGCTCGTGCGCATTTCCGTAAGCGTGTGTGCCTGGATCTGGCGCTGCAAGTCGTCGACCGTACTCGGCCCCGTCGACTCGCCCGCCTGCGGCTGCAACGACGCCTGCGAATCGATCACCGGAATCGCCGCCACCGGCGCCGACGCCTGCTGTACTGCCGGCGAACCGCTGTCTGCCAGACTTTGCGCGGATGCGCCCTGCATGCCTCCCACCATGGCGAGCAACACGCACGCCCTTCCCAACCCCGTCATATGGCTCATGAAGTTCTATTCCCGCCCGAGTCGTTGTAATTCAGCGCGATTTTATCTCATTAATTACTCACTTTCGCGGGTCTCGGGCTCCTCGTCGAAGATCTGATATTTGCGCATTTTTTCCCACAGTACCTTGCGGCTGATGCCGAGCTGCTGCGCCGTATCCTGGCGCCGCCAGCCGTTTGCGTCGAGCGCCGCAATGACGCGGTTGCGCTCGTTCATGTCCCACTTGCTGCGGTCGACGAACACCTCGGCCGCGCTCTCCGCCGGCACCGGCTGCGCCGAACTGCGCGCGTGCGCGATCAGCCGCTGCAACCGCGCAGCATCCCACCCGCCCGTCTGCCGCACCGTCACGCCGACACGCTCGGCGAGGTTGCGCAGTTCGCGCACGTTGCCGGGGAAATAGCTGTCCGCGACCGAATCCGTCAGCCAGTACGGCAGATCGGACAACTGAGCGAGCCGCTCCTCGCCGACGACCTGCGCGACGAACGACTTGAACAGCGCGATCTTGTCGACGGCGCCGCGCTCCTCCAGCGACGGAATGCTCAGCTCGATCACCGCGAGCCGGTAGTAGAGGTCGGCGCGGAACAGGCCATCCTTCACGAGCTGCGGCAGTTTCTTGTTGCTCGCCGCCACCAGGCGGAAATCAACCTTGACCGGCGTCGTCGCGCCGACGCGCAGCACCGCGCCATCCTCGAGTACGCGCAGCAGCTTGACCTGCTGGTACAGCGGGAGATCGCCGACTTCGTCGAGGAACAGCGTGCCGCCGCCCGCCTGTTCGAAATAGCCTTTATGCGCAACAACCGCGCCTGTGAACGATCCCTTCGCATGACCGAAGAACAGCGATTCGAACAGGCCGTCGGGAATCGCGCCGCAGTTCACCGGTACGAATTCGCCGTGCCGATAGCGCGAATGCTTGTCGTGCAGCAACTGCGCGATGCGCTCCTTGCCGACGCCGGTTTCGCCGTGCAGCAGCACGTTGGTGTCGCAGTCGGCGAACGTATCGACTTCGTGCAGGAGCGCCTGCATAGACTCCGAGTGCGCGACGAGTTCGGTCGGATGCGACGTTTCGGCCGTATGCGCCCGCAGCTGCGTGACGAGCTTGCCGATCATGCCGCGCAGTTCGGCACACGTGAAGTCGAGCGGCAGGATATGCGAATACTCGGGCGGATACTGCGACGCGTCGTGATCGCGCGCCGCGCCGACCCAGACGACCGGCATGCCGATGTTGGCCTGCCAGTCGCGCAGGAATGCCGCGCCGGTTTCGATCATCGTCACGCTGATGATCGCCAGCGACGGTCGCAATGCGGCGCGCTCGGCCGAGACCTCCGCGTTGTCGGCGCGGATCACTTCGACGTCGAAGCTCGCCATGCACCGGGCGACGCGGTCGACGATGTCCGCCTTGCCTTCCCAGACATACAGGTCGAGCTCTTCGATTGCGGGCGTGGTTCTCATGATTCGGGTGCGGCTTCAGTAAGTGACGAGTTGCTTTGCATTGCAGCTCAGTGAGCAGTTGCAGGCAGCAGCGACGCTCCCTGCTTTGATGACAGAACGTTCAGGCATTTATTGAACCAGCATCGGGTTGCCGCATTTGATCGAGTCCGGTGTGTTCGTGACATAGGCATTCCCCAGGCTCAGTCCGAGCAGGCCCGTGACGGAGGTCAGGAGAGAATCGATCGGTTGCAGGAGCAGCGGAACCAGTGTGCTTCCGAGCGCAGTCAGAAGCGGCCCGGTCAGGATATCCAGCAAGGGGTTCAGGATGCCGGCCAGCACCCCCACCAGCCCGCCGCTCGCCGACACCGAAACCGACAGGCCGCTACCGACGATACCCTGAACCGCGGGCGCCAGGAATTGGTCCGTTCCCGTGCCCAGCGTGTACGGTGACGCCGGGCTCGGCGAAGCGGATGACCCGGGGCCGGGATACGTGAACGTCAGCGCAGTCGGCGTTTGATTGGCAACGGGCACCGTCAGTTGCCCGGGTTTCAGGCTGATATTGACGGATATCTGATTCAGGTTGATCAACCCCAGCGTCAGCACATTGAGCGCTGAAATCACGGTGTTGAGCCCCAGCAGACTGAGCAAGCTCTGCAGGTTGACGGATACCAGCGTAATCGGGGTTCCGCTGCCGGTTGCATACCCGGACGGCGCGTTCAGGTTGATCGGCGTATTCGCCGAACCGCCGATGTACACGGCAACCACACCGGTCTGCACGTTCACCTGTGCAGTTTTCGTGCCGTTCGCGGTACAGGTGACCGATGCGAGGCCCGCCGTCGCCGGTGCCACATAGGCGGTAATCGGCAGTTGCACCGCGGCAAGCGGCGTGGGACTACCCGACGGGCACGTGCCTCCCGGATAGACCAGCCCGCCGGTCGGACAGGTCGACAGCAGCGATATCGACGTATTGAGGAACACATTCCCCTGCGCAGTCGACGTGTTGGTCGTGCAATTGGAGGTTCCGCAATTCGTCGGCCCGGCCGGACCGCTCGCAGTGGACGGCGGTGTCCCCGCCAGCGACACCGAGCCCGATACGGTTGCGTTCAGCAGCGGCGCCAGCGCGGTCGGCGTCTGAACCGTGATGCTGGGAATGGCGACCGAATTCGTGCCGTTCGCGATCTGCAATGCCGTCGACAGCAGGCCGAGCGCGTTGACGCTGGCATTGACGGCGGAGGTTCCCGTCGCGGTTGCGGCAGAAACCAGTTGGCCAAGCGCGATCTGGGGTCCGCCGCAGACATTGCCGGAACAGAGTGCAACGACGATCGCGTTCAGAACGTTCAGGTTCGCCCCGACCAGATTCTGCTGCGTCGCCGCTTGCACCGCCGCGTTGGCCAGTTGCCCGAGCGTCACCGTGCCATTCAGTACGGATGTGCTCGTGCCGACCGGCAGATTGGCGAGGATGCCGGCCAGCTTCAGGTTGACCTGCGCGAGCCCCTGATAGTCGACGGCCTGCAGGCTCAACGCATTGGGCGACCCCGTCAGCACCTGGAGCAACTGATTGGCCAACCCGCCGTTCAACGCCGCCAGCGACGTGGTCAGCGTAAAGGTATCGGTCGGCACGCTCTTGGCGATAGCCGACGCACCGACGGTTATCCCGCTTCGGAAAATCCCGTCGATCGGCTCGGAAAGCGTCACGCAGACGGCGTTGACCGATTGACCGTTGATCGTTCCGGGCGACAGGCCTGCACACTGACCGTTGGTCGCTGCGCCCGAGGTCGGCGTAAACAGCGGATTGCCGCTGCCTTGAGGCGCGGTCCAGACACCGCACGTCACGGAGACGGTCGAGTTCGCCGGCAGCGGCTTCGATGCCGGATTCGCGATGCGGCCGGCTGCGGTAGTCGCGGCCGTGCAGGTCGAATCCGCGCTGATTTGCGACACGGCCGAAAGCGCTGCCAGATCGGCAGCCGCTTGCATGCTGCGCCGTTCGGAATAGAAATGACCGATATCGATCGCACCCAGCATGATGAATGCAACCGACACCCAGATCGCGGCCATGACCGCAATGGTGCCGCGCTGGCGCCCCGGACGACCGGCAAGGCCGCGTCGTCGCGCTACGGGTGATTGATCTGCGCGCATCGCCGTTCCGCTTACTGCATGCCCTGACTGCTGCCCGACATGCCGCTGGCGGAACCGAGTTGCGAGCTCATCGAGCCCGGGATCTTGTTCTTGAACGAATCGAGATAGCGCTGGTATACGAGCGACGCGACGTCGCCGAGCAACGGCTGCGTCGGTGCCGCCGCGCGATTGTCGCGTTGCATCGAGAGCCACGCCTTCGTCGAACGGCCCACATCGGACGCGCCCGCCGTCACGGCCTCCTGTCCGTATGCCGCAGCAGAACCGGCCATCACGCAGGCGATGGCGGCCAGCACCGCGATCCGGCCCGCGTGCATGCTTCGATGATGTTTGTTGTTGTTCATGTCGTTCCCCCGGTGCCTGTTCATTGTGCAAACCGTTGCAGCAGCGGCACGGTCTGATCGTAGCCAAAATTGTTCGCCATCGGCGTGATCGGCGCCGACGTAGCGCGCCGCGACACGACCGGCGGCGTCGCAACCGCGCGTTGCTGCGCGCGCGCGGCTGCCGCAATCTTCGCGGCGTCGCCGGCGATGTCCTTGCGGATATCCGCCGGCAGATGCTGCTGGTTCATCAGCTTCTGCGCATCCTGAGTGCGCCCTGCCGCGAACAGGTAAAGCGCGAGGTTGCTGACGATTTTCGGATTGCGCTGATCCAGCTCGGCGGCCTTCATCAACGGCACACGTGCGCCGACCACATCGCCGCTGCGCAACTTCGCATACGCAAGATCGGACAGCATCGACGCGTCGGTCGGCGCCAGGTCCGACGCCTGCGTCAGCGTCTGCGCCGCGCGGTCGAAATCACCCGCCGCACCTGCAAGCAGCCCGAGCCCGCGATAGCCGCGCGCGGCGAGTGGCGTCTTCAGCAACTGCGTGTAGACAGCCGCGCTCGCGGCCGGCTGGTCGGTCATCCGCAGTGCATCCGCACGCAACAGGATCGACTCCGGTACGACGCCGTACGTCTTGTCATAGGCGTCGATGTGCGCGAGCGATGCGTAATAGAGCCCTTGCGACTGCATCCGCTGGATCAGGCCGAGGTACATGCCCGGCGTATCCGGCACGGCCTGTTTCTGGTCGGCGGCCTGTATCAGTGCCGCGCGCTCCGTCTGCGCGTTCACGCCGTAACCGCTGTCCTTGGTCGCGCACGCACCCAGCGCCAGCACCACCGCCGCCGCGCCTGCCCGTATCGCCATTCCGCCGATCCGCTTCATCGTCCTTCCTTCCGTCCTTCAGTGATGCGGCGACAACGCATGCATCACCGCCAACATGCCGGGCCCGGCCGTCACGATCAACAGTGCGGGCAACAGTGTCAGCACCATCACACCGGTCATCTTCACCGTCAACCGGCCGATCCGCTCGCGCAGCATGGCACGGCGTGTTTCGCGCAGCCGATCTCCGAACTGCTTGAGCGGCTCCTGTACCGCGCCGCCATGCTTGTCGACCTGAATCATCAATCGCACGATCGCGCGCAAGTCCTCGTTGTCGAATCCGCTGGACAGCCGCTGCAGCGACTGCTCGCGCGTACGACCCGCGGCGAACTGGCGCTGCGCGATGCCGACTTCCGACGACAGCACCGGCAACATCCCGCGAAAATCGTTCGTCACGACCTGCAGGCTCTGATCGAGCGACAGGCCGACGCCTTGCAGCAGGCGCAGCATGTCGACGAGCAACGGCAGTTCGTCGACCACGCTCTGCCGCCGCGCAGCCGAACGGCGCTGCACGTAGAGTTTCGGCAGCATGAAGCCGAGCCCGAAGGCGGCAAACATGCCGACCATCCAGAGACCGCCCTTCATGCGCCCGCTCGCGAAGATGGCAAACAGCAGCGGCAGCCCGATCCCGAACGCGACCCGGGCGCTGAGGAACAGCCCGCGCGTGCGTGCGTCGACATAACCGCATTGCTCCAGCAGGCGGCGATCCTCTTCCGCGACCGCGTATTTGCCGAGCCCGGTATCCAGCCAGCGCATACCCGCTGCCGACAGCCGGTCGAGAAAACGCTCGACACGCTGACCGCCACGCACGTCGGGTTTCGCCGGCGCCGCGCTGTCCGGCGCGGCTTTCGCTTTCGCTGCCTCAAGCGCGGCCATGCGCCGGTCCAGCGCATCCACCAGCGCGCGTTCGGCACGCGTCGCGGCACTCGCCCGCAACATGGCAACCATGCCGAGCAGCAGCACCCCGAGTGCGCCCACCGCCAACGCGATCGCCCCGATTTGAGTCGCTGTCATAGATTCACCTGAGCCGAGCCATTCGATACAGCCACACGCTGCCGGCCAATTGCATCAGGAACGCGATCATGAGCAGCGTCCGCCCGCTCGGATCGTTCCACATCCCGTGCAGATACTTCGGATTGGTCATCACGACAAAGCTGCCGATCCCGATCGGCAGCATGACGAGAACGAACGCAGACAACCGCGTTTCCGACGACATTGCAGTCAACTCACGCTCGGCCTGCTCGAGGTCACGCATGAACACGGCCATCCGTTCGAGCATCACGTCCGCACGCCCACCGTATTTGACCGACAGGCGCAGCACCGAGCCCACCAGTTCGAACTCCTCGGTCCGATAGATCTTCGCGATGTGCATCATCGCGCGATCGATCTCGATACCGCCGCGCAGCATCCGCGACACGAGATCGAGGCAACCGCGCAACGGCTCCTCGGTCGTCTGCAATGCAGACTGGAACGCAGCCGGCACGCTGTTGCCGAGTGTCACGAGACGCACGATCCCGTCCAGGAACGACGGGATCTGCCGGACGATCTTCAGCCGCCGCCGCTGGATCCGCGAAGCGAGCCAGACGCCGAGCATCGCGCTACCGCAAGCGATTGCCGCAAGGCACGCCAGTACGCCGCCGCGGCTGCCGGCGATAAACGCAGCCGCGACAAGTACGCCAAGCGCAACGAGCGTCTTGCCGCGCGCATCCTCGATTCCCGCGCGGCTCGCAAGGTTCGCCAGATACTCGGATGCCGTCGCGTACCAGTGCGCCCAGGCTGCGTCGGACGATGCACTCCGCGCCGCGCCCGGCAGCGGTACGGCACGCGCCGCCCCTGCCGCCGACGGCCGCCC
>NZ_JAAGPG010000421.1:0-7684 GCF_017104665.1 Burkholderia sp. Se-20378
GATATTAACTCACGACTTCATTCCGAAAACGCAACACCCAGGCGGGACGAAACGATGCGTTTTTCTGCCGATATGGGACTTGTCCAAGGCCCATGACCGGGCTGTCCGGCACGCGGCGACGTGGCGCAAGTTGATGACAAAGCCGCATCACCCTGTTCTGAAATATCGTTTGCCGCCCGTGCACCGGGCACACACAATCGTTGCGACGTCGAGGTGCAACGCACCCGGCGCGCCGCCGGCCGCCATGACGGCTGCCGGACGACAGACGAAGGCGACACGCATCGCGGCCCGGTTCATCCGGCCCGTTTCAGCACCGCATCACCGCTGCCCGGCCCGCGGCCGGCAACGCGTCGCGCTTCGTCACCGAAAAACAATCCCGGAGACAGCGCCCAGCGCCCGCCATGCATTCAGATGCCCGCCCCGACTCACCCCGCCCGTCCGGCTCGCCGCCCGCGAAGCCGACCCTCCACCGTGCACTGCAGGCACGCCATCTGCGGATGATCGCGATCGGCGGCTCGATCGGCACGGGCCTGTTCGTCGCGTCCGGCGCGTCGATCTCGCAGGCCGGCCCCGGCGGCGCGATGCTCGCGTACATGGTGATCGGCCTGATGGTCTATTTCCTGATGACGAGCCTCGGTGAAATGGCCGCGTTCATGCCGGTGTCGGGCTCGTTCGCGACCTACGGCGCGAAGTTCGTCGACGAAGGCTTCGGCTTCGCGCTCGGCTGGAACTACTGGTACAGCTGGGCCGTGACATTGGCTGTGGAGCTCGTCGCCGGCCAGCTCGTGATGAACTACTGGTTCCCGCATGTGCCGGGCGTCTGGTGGAGCGCGCTGTTCCTCACGCTGATCTTCGCGCTCAACGCGCTGTCGGTGCGCGGCTTCGGCGAAGCCGAATACTGGTTCGCGCTGATCAAGGTGCTGACGGTGCTCGCGTTCGTCGGCGTCGGCCTGCTGATGATCTTCGGGATCATGCAGGGCGGCCCGAGCGCGGGCTGGGGCAACTTCACGATCGGCGACGCGCCGTTCGCCGGCGGCTGGGCGACGATGCTCGGCGTCGCGATGATCGCGGGCTTCTCGTTCCAGGGCACCGAAATGATCGGCGTCGCGGCCGGCGAATCGGAAAACCCGCGCACGACGATCCCGCGCGCGGTGAGCCAGATCTTCTGGCGCATCCTGCTGTTCTACGTGTTCGCGATCTTCGTGATCGGCGTGCTGATTCCCTATACCGACCCGAGCCTGCTGAAGAGCGACGTGACCGACATTGGCGTGAGCCCGTTCACGCTCGTGTTCCGCCACGCGGGCCTCGCCTTCGCGGCCGGCGTGATGAACGCGGTGATCCTGACGGCCGTGCTGTCGGCCGGTAACTCGGGCATGTACGCGTCGACGCGGATGCTCTACAACCTCGCGGTCGAAGGCCGTGCGCCGAGGATCTTCGCGAAGCTGTCGCGCGGCGGCGTGCCGCGCAACGCGCTGTATGCGACGACGGCCGTCGGCGCGTTGTGTTTCCTCACGTCGCTGTACGGCGACAAGACCGTGTACCTGTGGCTGCTGAACACGTCGGGCATGGCCGGCTTCATCACGTGGCTCGGCATCGCGGTCAGCCACTACCGGTTCCGCAAGGGCTTCCTGAAGCAGGGCTACCGGCTCGACCAGTTGCCGTACCGGTCGAAGTGGTTCCCATTCGGCCCGCTGTTCGCGTTCGCGCTGTGCGCGGTCGTCGCGCTCGGCCAGGATTACCAGGCGTTCTTCTCCGACAAGATCGACTGGGTCGGCGTCGCCGCGACCTACATCGGCCTGCCGTTCTTCCTCGCGATCTGGCTCGGCTACGCGCTCGTGCGCAAATGCCGTCTCGTGCGCTACGAAGACATGGAGATCGCGCCGTGGATCGAACGCAACGCGACGCCCGAACCCGCCCCGCAGGCTGAAACCGGCTACGCGGGCTACGTCGCCCGCCCGGCCAACCCGACGCCGGGCGCCTGATCGCGCGGATCGGCCCGCATTGCACCGGCCGCCACGCGAGTACGGCGGCCGGCGCCCGGACAACCCTCATTCGACGCGGCGCGCACGTTCAGGCAAGATCGACGCGCGCCGCCTGTTTTCCCGCCGTTACGAGTCAACGAAACCGCATGCAGAACTTCTACGAAGCCACCGTTACCCGCCAGCCCTACCCGCAACTGACCGGCACGATCGACACGCAGGTCTGCATCGTCGGCGGCGGCCTCGCCGGCCTGTGCACGGCGCTCGGCCTCGTCGAGCGCGGCGTGCATGACGTCGTCGTGCTCGACAGCGAACGGGTCGGCTTCGGCGCATCGGGCCGCAACGGCGGCTTCGTCTTCGGCGGCTACAGTCTCGACAACGCCGACCTGCTGCGCACGCTCGGCCGCGACGAAGGGCGCCGGCTGTACCGGCTCACCGTCGATGCAGTCGACCTGATCCGCTCACGGATCGCGCGCTACGGCATCGACTGCGACATCGTCGACCAGGGCGTGATGCTCGCGAACTGGTTCGACGATCCGTCCCGGCTCGACAGCGTGCGCACGCTGATGAAGAACGAACTCGGCGTCGAGTGGGAACCCGTTTCCACGGACGCGCTGCGCAAGCGGCTGAAGACGCAGCGCTACTACGGCGGCCTGTTCGAGCCGAACGCCTTCCACTTCCATCCGCTGAAGTACGTGCTCGGCGTCGCGGCGGCCGCCTCGCGCGGCGGCGCACGCGTGTACGAACGCTCGGCCGCGCTCGGCATCGCCCGCGAAGGCGCCGGGTACGTCGTGCGCACGGCGCAGGGCACGGTGCGCGCAAAGGACGTCGTGTTCGCCGGCGGCGGCTACGCGCGCGGCGTGTCGCCGCGCATCGAGCGCGCGGTGCTGCCGATCGCGACCTACGTGATCGCGACCGAACCGCTCGGCGCGCGCCTGCCCGACGCGATCGACGCGCCGTACGCGATCTACGACACGCGTTTCGCGTTCGACTATTACCGTCCGCTGAAGGACACGCGCATCCTGTGGGGCGGCCGGATCTCCGTGCTCGACCGCGGCCCCGACGCGATCGCGCGCCTGCTGCGGCGCGACCTGCTGCGCGTGTATCCGCAACTGGAAGGCGTGAAGGTCGATTACGCGTGGGGCGGGCTGATGAGCTACGCGCGGCACAAGATGCCGCAGATCGGCCGCGACGCGGACGGCGTGTGGCATGCGATCGCGTTCGGCGGCCACGGGATGGCGCCGACCACGGTGGCCGGCGAAGTGCTCGCGGCCACGCTGGCCGAAGGCCGGCCGGTGCCGGAAGGCTTCAACGCGTTCGGGCTCACGCGCACGTTCGGGCTGGCGGGCCTCGCCGCCGCACAGCTCACGTACACGGCGTACCAGGCCCGCGACGCGCTCGCGTCCTGCCGCCGCTGAGCGGCGGCCACGGCGGCCGAAACCGCCCTGCCGATTAGAGCGGAAGGTCGGCCGGGCGGGGATTTCCCGCATGCTAGAATGCCTTTTCCAAGCCGCCGAAGCCACAATAAAGTCACATGAAAGCAGGAAGCAAGGCCGCCACGTCCGACACCCGCGCGCTTCCGTCCGATGCGCGGCGCAAATACGATCCCGAGCAAACCAAGCGCAACATCCTCGACGTCGCCACGCAGGAATTCTCCGCGATGGGCCTCGCCGGTGCGCGCGTCGATGCCATCGCCGAGCGCACGAACACGACGAAGCGGATGCTCTACTACTACTTCGAAAGCAAGGAAGGCTTGTACGAGGCCGTGCTGGAGAAGGTGTACGGCGACATCCGCGCGCTCGAGCAGGAACTGCACGTCGGCGACATGGAGCCGCGCGAAGGCATGCGCCGCCTCGTCGAATTCACGTTCGACTATCACGACAAGCATCGCGACTTCGTCCGCCTCGTGTCGATCGAGAACATCCACGGCGCGAAGTATCTCGAACAGCTCAAGTCGTTCAAGAACCGCAACGTCAGCATCATCAAGACGCTCGAGGAACTGGTCGAGCGCGGCGCGGCGAGCGGTGCGTTCCGCAAGGACATCGACGCGTTCGACCTGCACCTGCTGATCAGCTCGTTCTGCTTCCACCGCGTGTCGAACCGCTACACGTTCGGCGCCGCATTCGGCCGCGATCCGTCGGCACCGCGCCTGCGCGCGCGGCACCGCGATACGATCGCCGACGCCGTGCTGCGCTACGTCGCTGCATAAGCGGCGGCAACCGGTTTCCCTGCCAGACTCACGCCGGGCGCGCGACATCCGCGCCCGTCGTTCTCTCGTGCGTCAGTCCGTCGGCGCGGTCGACGCCAGTGCGATCCGTGCTTTCGCTTCCGGGCTTCCCGCCACGTAATACTTCTTCGCCCAGCTCGAATCGGGCGCAAGCGCGAGCCGCGCATGCGCGCCCGTGCCCCCATCCGTGCCGCGCTGTTTCGCATTGATCGTCAATGCCCGCGCGCGGTAGTGCTCGTACAGCCGCAGGAATTCCGCAAGATAAATCGCCGCGATCCGCTGGTTGCGAATCTCGAGCAGGTTCTCGTCGTTGTACTGCTCGGAATTGCGGCTCATGTTCGCCGAACCCGTATAGACGACCGGATTCGCGCCCTCCGCATCGATCACGATGAACTTGTGGTGGATCACGACGGGCGGAAAGGCCGGCGCCGGTTCCCCCGGAAACAACCGCAATTCCGGCTCGAAACCCTGCGGCACGGTGGCCGGCGAGAAATACGCGGCATCGATCACGTCGTGGTTGTCGCGACTGCGGTGGTACAGCTCGAGGTTCGCGAGCGTCGCTGCATCGAGCGTCTGGCCGGCCTGCTGCTCGGCATCGGCCTTCGTCGCACTGCCGACGTTGATCTTGTTCACCAGCCCGAACATCATCAGCCCGCGGTCGCCAGCCGCGAAGCACGCGTCGCGCAGCGCCGCGTCGGTCGGCATGAACAGGCAGAACGACACCGAATGCTTTGCGGCCGCGATCGCGGCGACGATCGTGTCGATCTCGGTGCGCTGCCCCGCCGGTTCCGGCGAAAACGCGAGCCGCACCTGCGCACTGCCGATCGTCATCGGTTCCGACCAGCCCGGCGACAGCTTCGCCGTCTCCGCGATCGACGGATTCCCGGCCAGCGCATGCGCACGATCGTTGTACAGCGCGGCGAGCGCGGGCGAGTCGAACGCGTGCAGCACGTTCGCCTGCTCCGTCAGCCCCTCGGTCGTGAAGTTCGCGGAACCGGTCAGCACGCGTGAGGGCACCGCATTCGACGACGCATCGGTCACGATGAACTTGTCGTGCATGATGTGCGTCTTGTCGCGCGGCGCGAGCGTCGCGAGCCCCTGCAACGCATCGACGGCCGGCTGGTTCGGCGACGGCAGCGGCGGCTTGCCCTTGCGCGCCGTCGTGTGCGCGTCGTAGACGATCGCGAGCGACGCTTCGCCGTGCTGGCGTCCGAACGCTTCGAACGCGGGCAGCGCCCACAGCGTGTCGGTCAGGTGATAGACGGCCGACGCCGCGCGCGAGGCCGGGTCGAGCATCTCCGCGAACACCTGCTCCATGTCGTTCGCGAGCCACGTGCGCAGCTTCAGCGCCTGCGCGGCACTTGGCGCCGCATTCGGCGCGAGGCCCAGCGCCGCGACCTGCTTCGCGAAAGCCTGCGAGCTGACCACCGCGCGATTGAACCACGTGCCGATGCCGTCCTCGATATGCGCGGGCAGCACGACGTCGCACACGCCGGCTTGCGCGTCGAGCACCTGCAGGTTCGCCGGCGTGCCGACGACCGGATACACGTCATAGCGGAACGACGCGCCGCGATCCTGCGGATCGATGCGCGCGTCCCACCACATGAATTTCTGGATCGGCGCCTGGTCGGTCGGCGCATCGCCCTGCGTGTGCGCGGCCGGGCCGTCGAACGTCAGGCGGTTCGGCAGCCAGCTGTTCGGCGCGCGCGTCTTGCCGTCGGCCGACCAGAAGCCCGGCGTGCGCCGGATCGCGAAACCGAGGAAATCGGACCGCGACGCCGCATCGGGCCAGTCGAAGGCCAGCAGAACCAGGGTAGGGGAAAGATAGCTGCGCACGCTGACGGTCATTCGTTGCTCCCTGGCCTTGCGGCCGGTCGAGGTGAATGGGTCAGTCTTGACGGCGGTTCTTCCCTGGGAATGACGGTTCGATGAACCTTGTATGTCGGACGCGCGTCAGTCGCACACGAGCAGTTCGATCCCGCGTGCGGTCAACGCACGGCGCACGGCCTTGTCGGGCGTGCGTTCGGTCACGAGATAGCGGGCCGCCGCGGTGCCGTTGATCCGCACCGGCGTCACGCGGCCGAATTTCGAATGGTCGGCGACGATCATCGCGGTGCCGGCCGCCGCGATCATCCGGCTGCGCACTTCGGCCGCGAGCCGCGAGTAGTCGGTGCATTCACCGTCGGGCGTGATGCCGCCGGCGCCGACGAACGCGAAATCGACGTGGTACTGCGCAAGCTGCTGGATCGTGTCGAGCCCGAAGGTGGCGTCCTCGTCGTCGGACAGCTCACCGCCCAGCAGCGTCACGCGGTTGCCGTTGCGCCGCGCGAGCACGAACGCGGTGCGCCAGTCGTTCGTGTAGATCGACAGCCGGTGCCGGTCGGCGAGCGCGAGCGCAACCGCGTGCGGCGTGCTGCCCGAATCGATCAGCACCGAGGCATCGTCGGGCACGAACTCGGCGGCGCGCCGCCCGATCGTGCGCTTCGCTTCCGCGTTCGCGGCTTCGCGCTCGGACAGGCTCGGCTCGCGGCGATCCGCGGCCAGCGCGCCGCCGTGCGTCATCACGAGCAGGCCGCGTGCGGCCAGTGCGTTCAGGTCGCGCCGCACGGTCTCGCGCGACACGTCGAGCGAGCGGACGAGTTCCGCGACCGACAATGCGCCCGACCGTCCGAGTTCCGACAGGATGAATTGATGACGTTGTTCCGCCAGCATCGCGTGTGCGCCCAAGGCGACTGGTAATGGGTAAGCTGTCCATTGTATTACGGCCGTTTGACCGGCATTTGACTGCGCCGGGAAACCCGCCAGGCCGCGTTTCACGAAAGCGAAATTCTGAATTGCCTGACGCGCGCGAATCGGCGCGGCGCCGGTTGCTACACTTTGCGCTTCGCCGAACGACAGACCAAGCAAAGGGGCTCGCGCCATGTATCGCAAAGGCAGTGTGATCGAAATCCAGTTTCCGCCCGAACGTCTCAACGACGCGGCCGGCGATCCGTACTGGATCGACCTGACGCTCGACGAGGCCCGCCGGCTCTACGAACAGCTCGCCGCGCGCTTCGCGACCGACGCACGCGCCAACCAGCCGCTCGACACGTTCTCGATCGACTGATCGCCGCGGCTTCACGCTCGCCCGCTCCGCATCCGGGGCGGCGCCTCTCGTCCCCCGGCACCTCCCCGCCCGCACCGACGGCCGCCTGCGCGGCACGCAGCATGAGTGCAGGATTCGACAAGACGCCCGCATCGCTTCCCGCGATACTGGCCGACTTTACGATTCTGTCCGGCCGCCTCGCGGCCCGCCACGCATGCTGACCTCGATCGTCGCCGCCGCTTTCGTCGCACTCTGGTCCACCGGCTTCATCGTTGCGCGGGCAATCAAGCCCTACGCCGATCCCAACCTGTTCCTGCTCGCCCGTTTCGCCGGCACGGCCGCGCTGTTCGGCGCGGTGGCGCTCGTCTCGCGCGCGCCGTGGCCGGCCCGCCC
>NZ_JAAGPG010000422.1:0-7458 GCF_017104665.1 Burkholderia sp. Se-20378
TTCCGCGCTGGCCGGCCGCGCTGGAACGCCTCGCCGCGCACGGCCTGAGCTGGGATCTGCGCGTACCGTTCTGGCATCTCGAGGAAGCGGCTGCGCTGCTGGCCGATACACCGTATGTCGACGTCGTGCTCGAACATGCGGGGCTGCCGTGGGATCGCTCGGATGCAGGGCTCGCGCGATGGCGGCGCGGCATGGTGGCGCTTGCCGCGTCGCCGCGTGTCACCGTGAAGATCTCCGAACTCGGCTTGCGCCATGCCGTGTGGAACGAGGCGGACAACGCACGGATCATCCGCGACACGATCGCGATCTTCGGCGCGCAGCGCTGCCTGTTCGCCAGCAACTTTCCGGTGGCCGGGCTGCGTGTGTCGTATCCCGCGCTGCTGCGCACGTTCGCTCGTGCGATGACGAACCTCGATGACGCCGAGCGTCGCGCGATCTGGCATGACAACGCGCTGCGGGTGTATCGGATCGATGCAGACGCGGCTGCCGCTGCCGCGCACGCAAACTGACGCTCACGCCCCCCAACCCGAAACGGCACGCGACGCCCATCAGCGCGACGCGTGCCGTCAGTCACAGCAGCGGAACGTATCCCGCTTTCAACTGCCGCCGGGATCAGAACCCGAACAGACGCGCCGCATTCGTGCGGCCGATCTTGACCCGGTCGTTTTCGCTCAGCAATGCGTGATCGAACCATTCGCTGGCAGTCTGCATGCTCTCGTACGGGTAATCGGCGGAAAACAGCACGCGATCGACGCCGACTTCACTGATCGTGTCGAGCAGCCCCTTCGTATGAAAGTGGCCGCTCGTCGTGACGTAGAAGTTGTTGCTGAAATACTCGCCGACCGGGCGCTTCGCCTGCCCCAGCCCGGCGCCGTCCCGCTGCATGCGAAGCCGATGCTCGAGGCGCGGCAGCATCAGCGGCAACCCTTCGCCGAGATGCCCCAGGATGACCGTCAGGTTCGGGTAGCGATCGAACAGGCCGCTCAGCATCAGGCGGATCGCATGCGTGGCCGTCTCATGCGCGAACCCCCACGCCGAGCCGACGAGCGACGAATAGCCCTCATAGATTCGCTGCTGGCTCGGCAACGCCTCGCGCGGATGAAGATAGACCGGCACATCGAGCGTGGCCGCGCGCTCCCAAAACTCCCAGACCGGCGCCTCGTCGAGATACTGCGCGGTGTCGGCGTTGCCGATGTTCGTATAGCCGTTCACCAGCGCGCCCCGCATGCCAAGCTCCACGACGGCCCGTTCGAGTTCGTCGGCCGCGTCCCTGGGCGACTGCAGCGCGACTGTCGCGAACGCTTGCAGACGCCCGGGATGCACGGAGGTGTAGCGCTCGACGATCTCGTCGTTGGTCCGCTTCGCGAAATCGACGGCCGCCGCGCGGTCGAGAATCGATTGCGCGCCGGGCGACGTCAGCGACAGCACCGCGACGTCGATCCCGCACCGGTCCATCTCCTCGATCCGCCGGTCCGCGTCGAGCAGCCGCGCCTCGACGTCGTCCATATAGGCTTTCCCGTTGCGCGCGGCTTCGCCGGACGCATCCCACATGCTGTTGTTGAGGGCAGTGGACAGGTGTTCTTCCAGTACGATCTTGGCTTTCACAGCGCGTCTCCGGTCGTCAGCGTGATGTGCTTGTATTCGATGAAGTCGTCGATCGCGGCCGCGCCGTTGAGGCGACCCAGGCCGGATTGCCGATACCCGCCCTCCTCGAATTCGTCGTAGACCTTCGCCCAGTCGTTGATCCAGATCGTGCCGGCCTGAAGCGACCGCGCCACCCGCATCGAACGCTGCACGTCACGTGTCCAGACCGCGGCGGCCAGGCCATATTCGCTGTCGTTGGCCAGCGCGACGGCTTCCGCCTCGGTATCGAACACCTGCATCGTCATCACGGGCCCGAAGGTTTCCTTCTGGACGATCTCGAGCCGGGCGCTGTCGACTTCGAGCAATGTCGGGCGATAGAACGCACCGCGCGCCAGTTCGCCGTCAGTCACCGGGCCGCCGCGCACGACCACCTTCGCGCCTGCCGCGATCGCCTCTTCGACCGCGCGATCGACACGCGCGACGTTGGGCTTGTCGATGAGCGGCCCCATATCGCTGAGCGGATCGGCGGCCGGGCCGACCCGCACCGCGGCCAGGCGTTGCGCGAGACGCGTGCGCACCGCGTCGGCGATGCCGCGTTGTACCAGCAGGCGCGAGCCGGTCATGCAGAACTGCCCGGCAAACACCGTCAGCGATTTTTCGATGACGGGCAAGGCCGCATCGAGATCGGTGTCGTCGAACACCACGTGCGGCGTCTTTCCGCCGAGCTCGAGACCGAAGCGCTTGAGCCGCTGCGCACCGACGGCGGAAATCGCGCGCCCGGTCGCGGTCGAGCCCGTGAAGCTGATGACGGGCACGTCGGGCGAGGCGATCAGGGTCTTCGATCCGTCCGCACCCGATTCGCTGAACAGATTGATGACGCCGCGCGGCAGCGACGGCGCTTCGGACAGGATCCGCGACACGAGCGCATTGGTCTGCGCGGTCTGGCCCGGCATCTTGATGACCGTCGTCGTCCCCGCCGCCAGCGCCGGCGCGAGCGAGCGCACCATCAACACGACGGGCGAATTCCACGGCACGATGATGCCGGCGACGCCCATCGGCTCGCGCAGCACGAGCGACACGACATCCGGCCGCGGCGTTCCGCTGCGGCCCGTTTCGGCCCGCGCCAGCGCCGCGTAGTAGCGCAGCTTCGACGGCACCATCGACACTTCGAAATGCGCTTCGGGCTTGATCTTGCCGTTCTCGAGCGCCAGCAGTTCGATCAGCGCGTCGGCATGCCGCTCGAACGCGGCGGCCAGTTCGTCCAGCACGCGTGCGCGCAGCGCGGCATCGTGCTTCCACGGCGTGTCGCGAAATGCACGCAGGGCCGCGTCGATCGCCGCGCGCGCTTCGGGCTCGCCGCCGTCGGCATAGCGGCCGATCACCGAGCCGGTCGCGGGATCGACGGAGTCGCGATGCGCGGGTGAATCCACCCACTCGCCATCGATCCAGTTCAATACGGGAGCAGCAACATTCATGACGTTCCCCGGTCAGCTGTAGCGGCGGGCGATATGCTCGGCCGTCGCAATGGTGGTGATGTTGGTCGCGACCGAAATCGCATCCGGAAAGATCGACGCGTCGACGACACGCAGGCCGCTCACGCCATGCACCCGCCCTTCGAGATCGACGACGGCATGCGGATCGTCGATCACGCCCATCGGCGCGGTCGAAGTCGGATGGTGGTACGTGTCGAGCGTCGAGCGCGCCGACGCCAGGATCCGTTCGTCCGATTCCGCGCCCGGCCCCGGATTCAGTTCCGAATGAATGAGACCGGACAGCGGCGCGGTGCGGCCGATCCGGCGCGCCAGCTTGATGCCTTCGAGCAGCCGCGCGCGATCCTGCGCTTCGCCGAGGAAATTCAGGTCGATCACGGGCGCATCGCCGGCCTGCCGGCTCGCGAGCTTCAGGCTGCCGACCGACAACGGCCGCGTGAGCGCGACCGCGAGCACGAAGCCGACCTTGGTCGGGCTCTGGTCGTGCGGGAACAGATGCGTCGCGGTGATGTGCAGATCGAGATCGCCGTGCTGCGCAGTCGAACTGTTCGTCCACAGGAACGCGCCGATCGACGGCGACTGATCGCCGATCCGGTCGGGGCGAGCCGCATACGCGTTGTAGTAGAACGGGTGATCTTTCAGGCGCTGGCCCACCGGCAACGCGGCCACTTCGGGAATCGACAGCGCGCGCAGGTCGGCGCCCGGCCCGATGCCCGAACGCAGCAGAATGGCTGCACTGCCGTACGCCCCCGCGCTGAGGACCACCTCGTTCGCGTGAATCTCCTCGCCGTTGTCGAGCCGCACGCCGATGGCCCGCCCGTGCGCAAACAGCACGCGATCGACCAGCGCACCGCCGCGAATCGTCAGGTTCGAGCGCGCCCGGACCTCGTTGGTCAGGTAGGCCATGCCCGTGTTGACGCGCACGCCGTTGACGATGTTCATCGGATACGGGCCGACGCCGTTGGCGTCCGCGCCGTCGAAATCCTCGATCGCGCGATAACCGTTCGCGAGGGTCGCATCGACGAACGCGCGCTGCATCGGCGTGATGTCGTCGCGCGTCAGTTGACGCACCGGCAGCGGCCCCGCCTGGCCGTGCGACACGCTGTCGTTGTCGCGATGCTCGAGCCGCCGGAACGACGGCAGCATCTCCTCGTACGACCAGCCGGGCAGATTCCAGTTTTTCAGGTCCTGCGGCCGCGCGCGAATGGCGACGGCCCCGTTGATCGCCGAACTGCCGCCGAGCACCTTGCCGCGCAGTGCGTTGATCGGGTGATCGACGTAGCCGGCCTGCGTGCGATAGCCCCATTCATGCCGCGCATCGCCCCCGACGATATCGCTGCTGGCGATCACGTGCGGATAGTCCCACGCGGCATAGTTGTGCCCGGCCTCGAGCAGCAGGACGTGGCGGCTGGCCTTCTCGCTCAGGCGGGCCGCCATGACGGCGCCGGCAGAACCGCCGCCGACGACCAGTACATCGACGGTTCGCGGGCCGCTTGCGGTCCTGGTGCGGGGCGATGTGTCCGCGGCGCCCGAGCTGGACGCGTTCGACGAACTCGACGAGCTCGCCGCACTGGCCGCGATCGCGTCGGCGCCGAGCAGCGAACCGACAGCGAGCGTCGCCGAATGGGCGAGGGTTTGCGCGAGCATGACGCGGCGCGCGGGATGATGCAGCGGGGTGTTCTTCATGGCAGACGCTTTCTCCATTGAATGCGTGTGCCACAGTACGGTCGGGCCCCGCGACCGGATAGCTAGCGGAAACCGAACCGGTGGTTCGCTTTTTCCGAACGCTCGCGTCTGCCCGTCAGGCGCGCCGCCCCCGTCGGCGAGGCGGCGGCAGGTTCAAGCATGCGAAGGATGCGGCAGCAGGCCGCGTTCGATCAGCGGCATGTCCCAGCGGGCCGGATGGCCGATCTCCTCCTCCAGGAACCGGACCAGCGCCTGGATCTTGGGCGACGTGCGAACCGTCTTGCGATAGACGACATTGACCTGCCCGCCGGACGGCGCATATTCCGGCAGCACCGACACGAGCTCGCCGGACACCAGCGCGTCGGACGCCAGGAAGGTCGGCAGGATCGCGAGCCCCAGCCCGGCGATCGCCCCGGCAAGCAGCTGGAAGCCCGAATCGGTCCGCATCCGCACCCTGACGCGAAACGACTGCTTTTCGTACTCGAGCGGCAGGCTCCACATCCCATGCGGTTCGCGATTCAGATAAAGCAAGCCGTCGTGTTGCGGCAGGTCGTCGGGATGCGCCGGCATGCCGCGTCGCTCGAGATAGCCCGGGCTCGCACAGATCAGGTGCCGGTTGACGGTGACGGGGCGCGCGACCAGGCTGGAATCGGCGAGCGGACCGAGACGGATCGCCGCGTCGAAATGTCCGTCCTGGAGATTCGACAGCCGGTCGTCCGCTTCGACGTCGAGGCACAGCGCCGGATACATGTCCGCGAAACGCGAGAGCAGCGGCGCAAGATAGCGCGCGACGAAGGTGACCGGCACGGACAGCTTCAGGTTGCCGCTCAGGCTCGAGCCGGCTTCGTTCACTTCGCCCTCGATGCGCTCGAGTTCCTGCAGAAGCTGCCGCGCTTGCTCGAAGAACCGCTGCCCCGGATCGGTCAGTTGCAGTGAACGGCCACGCTTGAGCAGTGCGCAGGCGAGACGTCGCTCGAGCTTCTGGATACGGGTACTGACGATCGACTTGGTGGTACCGAGGCGGCGGGCGGCTTCGGAGAAGCTCCCTGCCTCGACCACGGCCACGAACGTACTCATGTCGGTAAATTTGTTCATCATCCGTTTCGACTGGGCGCTGGCGCAATGCCGGCGATGGTGCCACGCGCGGGCCGAACCTGCTCGGTCATGCCGCCGCCGGCCCGCCGCTCGCCCCACCACCACATTTTGTGCATCGCACGACCGAACCTGAGCAAAAAGTATCGGTCCGCGAATTCTTTTGATGTGGTGATCGCATCGCCCCCGTCACACCATTGTTCCTGTCGTCATCGACGGCATTCGAACAAGCAGAATCAAGGAGACACGGGTGAACAAGATGCGAATCGTCGCAGCCGGCGTGCTGCTCGGCGCCTGTCTGCCGGGCGTCGCGGCCGCACAGGTCTGCAAGGTGCCGACCCTTCGGGTGCTCGCGCAGAAGAGTCTCGGCCTGACGGTGATGGAGAAATCGCTGGCCGACTACGAGAAGAAGAGCGGCACCAGGGTCGAGATCAGCTACTTCGGCGAAAACGACCGCCGCGCGAAATCGCGGCTCGACGCGTCGACCGGCGCAGGCTCGTACCAGATCTACTACGTCGACGAGGCGAACGTCGCCGAATTCGCGTCGGCCAACTGGATCGTGCCGCTCCTCAAGTACTACCCGAAGGAATACGACTACGACGACTTCCTGCCCGGCCGCCGCGCGGTCGCGAGCTACAACGGCGTCGCATACTTCGCGCCGCTGATCGGCGGCGGCGACTTCCTGTTCTACCGCCGCGACCTGCTCGACGCCGCGCACATCCCGGTGCCGAAGACGCTCGACCAGCTCGTCGCCGCGATCAAGAAGCTCAACGCGCCGCCGAAGCTGTACGGCTGGGTCGCACGCGGCCAGCGCGGCTCGGGGATGAACGTGTGGCGCTGGTCGCCGTTCATGCTCGGGATGGGCGGCGCCTGGACCGACAAGAGCGGCCAGCCCGCGTTCAATTCGCCGGCCGCCGTGAAGGCCACGCAGCTCTACAGCGACCTGTTCAAGTACGCGCCGCCGGGCGCCGCGACCTACGACTGGAGCAATGCGCTCGAAGCGTTCCGCTCGGGCAAGGTCGCGTTCATGATCGAATCGACGCCGTTCGCGGACTGGATGGAGGATGCGAGCAAGTCGAGCGTGGCCGGCAAGGTCGGCTACACGCGCCCGCCCGCGCCGCTGCCGTCGGCCGCCTACGGCCACGGCTTCGCGATCTCGGCGGTCGGCGCGAAGGACGACTGCACGCGAATGGCCGCCGGCCGCTTCATCGCGTGGGCGACCAGCAAGGACCAGGAACAGGCCCGGCTGCGCAACGGCGTGTTCAGCGACTACAACCGGTCGAGCACGATCGCCAGCCCGTACTTCAAGCAGCACGTCGCGCCGCAGATCCAGGCCGGGCTGAACGACACCAACCCGGTCACGCAGGTGACGATCTGGCGCACGCCGCAGTGGCCGGATATCGGCGACAACCTCGGCATCGCGCTCGAGCAGGTGTTCACCGGCACGCAGACCGACGTACGCGGCACGCTCGACGACGCGGCCCAGTACGCGAAGGATGCGCTCGAACATGGCGCTCGCAAATGACGGCGCCGGCGGACGCGCGCTCGGCGTCCGTCCGGCCCCTTCCCCGCCTTCCGCACCGTCCGCCCGGCGCGGCCGCGCGCG
>NZ_JAAGPG010000423.1:0-7213 GCF_017104665.1 Burkholderia sp. Se-20378
CAATGACCGGCGCGACGCTCGGCATCGCCGTGCTCGGCACGCTGTTCGCGGCCACGCACGGCGGTGCGGCCGGCTTGCGTGCGGCGATGTTCGCCGGCGCGGCCGTTCAGCTGACGGGGGCCGCGGTGTCGGCCGTCAGCATGCAGCGTGAACGGCACGCGGCGTGACGCAATGCGGGCGGTTTGATGCGATGCCGCTATGCGCCGCCGTTGCCGTTGCCGTTGCCGTTGCCGTTGCCGTTGCCGTTGCCGTTGCCGTTGCCGTTGCCGTTGCCGTCAATGATGCTTCCCGCCGTGCCGCTTGTGCCGATGCGCTTCGCGCGCCTGCAGCAGCGACGGCATCAGCTCCTCGATGTATTGCCGCGCCTGCCCGCGCGTGACGATCTCGCTGAAGCGCTGATGGGCCTTGTCATGACCGACCAGCGCCGCATGCGCTTTCTTCAGGATGTGCAGAAACGCGATCAGGCTCGTGCCGTCGCGCACGGGCAATGCATCGCGCGGGTCGAATGTCGGTGTCGTACTCATGATCCGATCCTTTGCGGGCAGTCGGTGCGGCACGTCGCCGTGACGAGCGCCAGCAGGTCGTTCGCGAGGCGGTCGCGATCCGTCAGCGGCGCGAGGCCGAACAGCCGCTCGAGCGTCGCGGCGACCGACGCATGATCGTACGGCGTATGGTCGACCTGCCCGGCCGCGACCCACGGCGAAATCACGATCGCCGGCACCCGCACGCCGTACACGTCGAACCCGAAGCCGCTCGCGTTCAACGTCGCCGCCGCACCATCGTTCGGCGGCGGCGCAGCGCCCGGCCTGACCGAATCGTAGAAGCCGCCATGCTCGTCGTAGCAGATCACGAGCAGGCTGCTGTTCCACACCGGCGAATTGCGGATCGCGTTGTACACGCGCGCGGCGAGCTGGTCGCCACCGGCCAGGCCATCCATCGGGTGCTGCGAGCTGCCGTTCTGATAGGTGCCGTGCACGATGTCGCCGTAACCGGGCTCGATGAACGTATAGCGCGCCGTATAGCCGGCCGCGAGATCGGCCTCGAAATGCGCGAGGTCGTCGATGTCGAAGAAGCTGATGCCCTTCAGCGACGCGACCTGCGGCACGTGGCCGAGCGGGTCGCCCGTCTGGTCCTGGTAGATGCGCCAGTTGTCGTCGCCGAGCGCGGCGAAGATCGAGCCCTTCGGATAGGGAAAGCCGTCGAACGCGTCCCATCCGGCCATTTCTTCCTTGGTCGGCGAATGATCGAGCCCCGCCGACGACGCGCCGTGCACGAAGAAGCGGTTCGGCCAGGTCGGCCCCGGCATCGATGCATGCCACGCGTCGCACAGCACGAATGCGTTCGCGAGCGCGCACAGCGACGGCGCCTGCGTCGCGATATTGACGCCCTGCATGATCTTGCCCGCGTCGGCCGGCTGCGGCGGTGCGCCTTCGGAATGCGATGTCGCGTAGTTCGACACGAACCCGGTATTGCCGACCGGCGGATACGGCTGCCCTTTCACGAACGGCACGCCCGCGCCACAGAGCTGTTCGAGCACGTCTTTGAATTCGTGGCACGGATCGGTCGGCATCCGGTCAGGCGCGCCGCCGCCGAACGGATAAACCGCGTCTCCGTACGCGTTGCTGTTGCCGGGCGAGGCGGCAACGATGTCGGGGTAGCCCGACAGCGCAAAGAGGTGATCGAAGGAACGGTTCTCGAGCATCAGCACGAACACGTGCTGGATGCGGTCCTGAACCGACGGGGATGCGGGGGCTGCGTCTGCACTCATGGCGCCTCCTGGCGTCGCGCGACGAAAGTCCTGCTGGCACGGTCGTTGGCCCGCTGAAAGCCACTGAAGGCATTGAAAGCCACGGCGCGGGCCGCGAATTGCCGACGAGTGTACGACTGCGCCGGCCCGCACGTAAAGCCGCACGCGAACCGCGTCGCGGCGCGTGCGTTCAGCTGTCGGCCGACGCGGTTTTCAGCGTGACGACATCGCGCCGCGGCGGCGCACCGAACATCCGCGCATATTCGCGGCTGAACTGCGACGCGCTTTCGTAGCCGACCCGATACGCAGCCGTTTCCGCATTCGCCGCGCCCGTCACCATCAGGTGCCGCGCTTCCAGCAGACGCAACTGCTTCTGGTACTGCAGCGGCGTCATCGACGTCAGCGCCTTGAATTGCCGATGGAATGCCGACGGGCTCATCTGCGCGACGGCGGCGAGATCCTCGACGCGGATCGCCTCGGCGAACTGGCCGCGCAGCGCATGGATCGCCGCGACGACGCGCTGCGCATGGCCGTTGGCGAACACGACGCGCGAGACTTCGCCGCCGTGCGGCCCCGCGAGCAGCCAGTAGCAGATCTCCCGCTTCACGAGCGGCGCGACGACCGGAATCGCGTTCGGCGTATCGAGCAGCCGCATCATCCGCAGCACGCAATCGGCGAGCGGCCCGCCGAAATCGGTCACGCACACGCCATGGCCGATCGCGCCAGCCCGTTGCGGCGGCGGCGCGTCGAGTCGTTCGAGCACTTCACGCATCATCGCGAGATCGAATTCGAGCACGAGGCCGAGGAACGGCTCGGTCTCGCTCGCCTTGACGATCCGGCTCGTCGCCGGCATCTCGACGCTGACGACGAGCGCGCGGCCGGGCCCGTAGTCGTAGCGCCGCCCGCCGAACGTCGTCCACTTCGCGCCCTGCACGACGACGCACAGCGCCGGTTTCATGATCAGCGGCGCGGGCAGCTTCTCGCGGTTGGAGCGCAGCAGGATCAACCCGTCGATCGCCGTCGCGACCGGGCTCTCTTCACCCGGCGCACCCGTCAGGCGCGCGACACGTTCGACCAGTTCGTCCGACATGCAGCCACCCTCCTTATCCCGATGTCCGGATGGTACACGCGGCGCCACGCTTCCCGGGGCGGTCGGGCAGGATCAGGCAAGAACGCGGCCGGTTCCGGCATTCAGCCGCCGCGGCTGCCGCCGTACGCTTGGCGCTGTTCGTCACCGACTTCGATCAGGAGCCCAGCATGACAGCAGCACAATCGAACCCTTCCACCCCGAAAATCGCCGTCGTCACCGGCGGCAGCCGCGGGCTTGGCCGCAATACGGTGCTGCATCTCGCGCAGCGCGGCGTGCGCTCGATCTTCACCTATCACTCGAATCGCGCCGAGGCCGATCACGTCGTCGCGCTGGCCGCCGACGCCGGGCCAGCCGCAATCGCGCTGCCGCTCGATACGGGCAGCAGCGCAACGTTCGACCGCTTCGCCGGGCAGCTCCGCGAAGCCCTGGCCGGTTGGGGCGCCGACCGGTTCGACTTCCTCGTCAACAATGCAGGCACGTCGCATCACGCGCCGATCGCCGAGACGACCGAAGCCGATCTCGACGCGCTCTATCGCGTGCACTTCAAGGGCGTGTTCTTTCTCACGCAAGCGCTGCTGCCGCTGATCCGCGACGGCGGCCGCATCGTGAACGTGTCGTCGGGCCTCACACGCGTCGCCGTGCCGGGCAGCGCCGCGTACGGGTCGATGAAGGGGGCGGTCGAGGTGCTGACGCGCTATCTGGCCAAGGAGCTCGGCCCGCGCCGCATCGCGGTGAACGTCGTCGCACCGGGCGCGGTGGCAACCGACTTCAGCGGCGGGATGGTGCGCGACAACCCCGAGGTCAACCGGCGCGTCGCGGAATGGACGGCGCTCGGCCGTGCGGGCGAGCCCGACGACATCGGGCCGATGATCGCGTCGCTGCTGTCGGACGACAACCGTTGGGTCAACGGGCAGCGCATCGAGGTGTCGGGCGGGATGGCGCTCTGAGCGTTGACTTTCGCCGAGCGGCCCGATACGATCGATCCACTTTCAAGACGCCCTCCCGGTTCGCCGGGAGGGCGTTTCGTTTTGGTTCCGCCAACCAAAAGGAAACCCCTTGAAATGAACCGTATCGACACCCTCGCCTCCGGCCCGGACAGCGGCCTCGGCTACCTGCAGCACGGCACCGGCCCCGAATGCGTGATGGTCCTGCACGACTGGCTCGGCGACCATACGAACTACACGGCGCTGCTGCCCTATCTCGACGAAGCGGCATTCACGTACGTATTCGCCGACCTGCGCGGCTACGGCGAATCCATCCATCTGACCGGCGCCTGTACCGTCGACGAAATCTCGGCCGACTGCCTCGCGCTCGCGGATCGTCTCGGCTGGCCGCGCTTTCACGTGATCGGCCACTCGATGACCGGCATGGCAACGCAACGGCTCGCCGCCGATGCACCGTCGCGCATCAAGAGCGCGATCGCCGTGTGCCCGGTGTCGGCGGCCGGCAATCGCCTGAACGACGACGCGCGCGCCTTCTTCGCGAGCACGGCCGTCAATGACGATGCGTTTCGCCGGCTCGTGCGATTCGTGACGGGGGGATTGTCGGCGCGCTGGGCCGACGTGAAGCTGCGGCAGAATCGCGAGCGCGTGGCGCCGGATTGCCGGCTCGCGTATCTCGACATGCTGACCGGCACGGATTTCGTCGACGATGTCCGCGGGCTCGACACACGCTTCCTGGTGATCGTCGGCGACAAGGATCCGGGGCTCGACGCAGCGGCGATGCAGGCGACGTTCGTCGCATGGCATCCGAACGCGCGGCTCGTGACGATGCCGAATTGCGGCCATTACCCGATGCAGGAATGTCCGCCGTATTTCGCGATGGTCGTCGAGGATTTCCTGCGGGACGCGGCCGCCTGAGCGCTATGCACGCGCGGCGGCCGGTAAAGGCGGGATTGGCCGCCGCGGCATGACGATGCCGGCGACCGGTGAACGGCACGCGATGTGTCGTCCACCCGGTTCGTCCGGCCTCGCAGGCCGGACGGGATTCGATCAGCGAAGCGGTGCTGCGTGCCCGCGCCGATCGTTGGCGCTTAACGGCGCGGCTGGCCGGTGCGCGGCGGACGCGGCGAATTCGCGTCCTTGTGACGGAAGTTGATGCGGCCCTTGGTCAGGTCATAGACCGACAGCTCCAGCGTCACGCGGTCGCCCGCGAGAATGCGGATGTGGTTCTTGCGCATGCGGCCCGACGCGTATGCGCCGACCACGACGCCGTTTTCCAGCGTGACACGGTATTTGCTGTCCGGCAGCACTTCGTCGACGATTCCGTCCAGTTCCAGCAGTTCTTCTTTTGCCAAACCAATTCCTCCAGACAAGGTAATTGACCGCAGCCGCGGCGATCTGCCCGGCGCCGCGCCCTGCAACGGGACGGCGGCCGGCAGGCTGCCGGGGGTCGGTTCGTTCAGACGGGCCATGGGCCTGTCTTGTGATCGGAGCCCGGCGCGTTGCGGCGTTCAGGCGGTCGGTGGCGGCGGCGCATGGAGCGCCGCGCAAGTCGGGACCGCGCCTGCTACGGCATGGCGGCGGTCTGCTCGGGTTGATGCGTTGAAGCGCTCGCGAAACGGCGTGCGCTTCACGAAGGCGTTGCGTCGCACGCGGATCACGCATGCGATGAGGGAGGCGTCACGACCGATGCATCGTGGATGTCGCGATGCATCGGTCGTGCGCATCGGAAGCGCGCCGGCTGCCGCCGAAGCGGCGCCCTGCGCGCAAATCCGTCCGGCAGCAGCCGCCGTTTGGCGACCGCTGCCGATGCGGCTTACTGCGGCGTGATGTTCGACGCTTGCAGACCCTTCGGGCCGCGCTTCACTTCGAAGCTGACCTTCTGGCCTTCGGCCAGGGTCTTGAAACCCGTGCCGCGAATTTCCGAGAAATGGGCGAACAGATCGTCGCCGCCGTTGTCAGGGGAGATGAAACCAAAGCCCTTGGTTTCGTTGAACCACTTGACGGTACCGGTATCCACAATTACTTCCTTAATACAAATGACGATTGAACATGCGCCCGTGACGGGCACAGAAAGAATCAAAAGAGGGAGAGACCAACGACCGCCGCACGGAGTGCGGCCAATGATGAGCAATCGAACTTCTTGAACACTTCGGTCATGGACACTACGCGGTAGCGGCCGTTTCGTCAAGCCTTTTTGATGCGACGCACAAGCATGCCCGCCGCAAGCGCCTTATGCAGCGGGGGTTGCCGGCCGACGGGACGCATTTCCATACGCCCCCTTTTTCGGCCGGCCCACCGGTTGTTACTGCGGCTCGAACACGTGATGCAGCGCCGGCGGCGCGTCGCCTTCGCGAATCCGCATTTCGAATGCCTTACGCGCGACGCTCGTCGGCCGCACGTCCGCCACGTCCAGGTAGAACTGCGAATACCAGTCGCGCATCTGGTACAGCGGCCCGTCGCCTTCGCACAGCAGCGGGTTGTCGATCCGCGTCTTGCTGTGCCAGATGTCGACGTCCTCGTAGAACGCGCGCTGCGCTTCCTTCACGTACGCGTTCGCGATCTCCATGTTCTGCTCGTCGGTCAGCCCGGCCACCTTCTTCACGATCACGCCGTAGCGCAGCTCGAAGCTGTTCATGTCGATCGGCACGTGGCAGTTCAGCAACACCGAATGGATCGGCTGCCCGCCGCTCTGCCCCGTCATCTGCGTGATGTGCACGGCCGGCCCGAAATACGTCGACAGCGCGGTCAGCGCATCGCCACCGAGCTTCTCGCTGCGGCCGACCATCAGCTGCGTCGCCTTGTGGTCCTCGAACAGGTTCGCGAAATAGTCGATCGGCGCGCGGTGCACGGTCGCGAAGTGCGCGACGTCCGAGATGTTGTCGACCAGTTCGCGGCAGTTGGCCTGGATCACCATCTTGTCGACGACCCAGTCCGACCATTCGTCGGAGAAGCACACGTCGAGGCGCGGAATCGCGACGTCCTCCGGCGGCGCGTTGCCTTCCGGGTCGTTCCACACGAACAGCAGGTTGTTTTCCTCGCAGGTCGGCCAGGCGCCGATGCGCGCCTTCGGCGGGATCCGCTTGCAGTACGGGATCGATGCGCACTGCCCTTCGCCGCTCCACGCCCAGCCGTGGAACGGGCACACGAGGTTGTCGCCCTGCACCGTGCCGAGGCTCAGGTCGGCGCCCATGTGCGGGCAATACGCGTCGACGACGTTGACCTTGCCGGTCGAATCGGCGAATGCGGCAAGCTTGCGGCCAAAGGCGTTCAGCGTGTGCGGCTTGCCGTCCTTGAAGTCGCGGGCGAGCCCGAGGCAGTGCCAGCCGCGCGCATAGCGCTGTGCGAGCGGCTGGGCTTCGATCTTGTAAGGGCGTGCGGACATGTGGGTTGACTCCTCTTGTGGAGAGCGCGCGGCGGCCGGCCGCGCGCGGG
>NZ_JAAGPG010000424.1:0-7425 GCF_017104665.1 Burkholderia sp. Se-20378
TCACTGTTCTGGACGATCGTCGTGCAGCGCCGGCACCCGTTCAAGCCGGTGCCGGTCGAGGAAGTGCTGCGCGGTGAGCCCGAGCATCGCGCCGAACGGCACGTAGATGTCGCGCGCGTTCATGCCCGGCGGCGTGATGTACCAGATTGCCAGGACGATGCCGACGCTCGATACGATCTGCGGTAGCGGGAACAGCGGCGAACGGTACGGGCGCGGCAGGTCCGGACGACGAATCCGCAGCATCACGACCGACGCGGTGACGAGCAGGTATGCGGTGCCCCACGCACAGGTCGCGGCGAGCACGAGGTGCAGGATGCTGTCGAGATTGCCGTTGATCAGCCACGCGTGGAAGATCGGCACGATCGCCGCCGCGACGATGCCGACCACCGGCGTCTTGAAGCGCGGATGCAGGTATGCGAAGCAGCGCGGCAGCGCCCCGTCGATCGCCATCCCGTACAGGATGCGCGGCAGCCCGGCCATCAGCGTGTTGATCGTCGCGGCGCCTGCGCACAGGAACGCGATGCCGAACCAGATGCGGCCGAAGGGCCCGAGCACCTGCAGCGCGAACGCGGGAATCGCGCCCGGCGTGTCGAGCAGGTGCGTGAGGCCATCGGGGCTCACCGGCACGTTCGCGACCTGGCGGCGGATCGCAGCGCCGTACAGGAACATGCAGATCGCGACGCCGACGAGGCCGAGCGCCATCGCGCGCGGAATCGTCTTGCCCGGCGACTTCATTTCCGGCGCGAGCGGCGTGACGAACTCGCAGCCGACGAACATGAACATCGCCATCCCGACCAGCGACAGCACGGCCGGAATCGACGTGCCGACCTCCGAGCCGCCGAACCAGCCGTCGAGATGCACGGCCGGCGCGGCCGCGAGCCCGAGAATCCCGAAGATCATCAGCGACAGCCACATGCCGGCCGTCAGCACGATCTCGAGCTTGCTGAACACCTTGATGCCGATGATGTTGGTGATCGCGAACGTGACGACGAGGCCGACGCCGACGAGCCACGAGCTGTTGTGCTTCTCGAACGCGGCATTCAGCGATTCGAAATTGACGAGCGCCATGATGCCGCTCAGGATCGTTTCCGCCGTGCCGGCGAACACGTGCACGAGGAAATACGCGGAGATCGTGCCGGTGATCGCCCAGAAGCGGCCGAGCCCGCACGACAGGTAATCGTAAACCGAGCCGGCCGTCGGCAGCATCGCGGCGGCTTCGGAGAAGGTCGTCGCCTGCGCCTGCATCATCACGAACGCGATGATCATCGCGACCGCGAACGCCCAGCCGCCCATTCCGAAGCCCGACGTCGCGGTGAGGATCACCGGGCTTGCCATGATGAGGCCGACGGCGCTCGCCAGCGCGGTCGGAAAGCCGACCGCACCCGCCTTCAGCGCCGTGCCGCCACCCGCTTCAGCCGGCGTGCCGGCGGGCGTATCGCCCGCTGCGCCGGTAACTCCAGACCATCCCGACATCCTTGTCTCCTTCCTGTGTCGACCCTGGCCGCCGCTTTGTCGGCGGCCGGGGTTCCATGGCTATGCGGTCGGTCCGGGGCGGCGCTTCAGCGCTTCGATACCCGGGCCCCCTTGTCGATCACACCTTGATCCGATGTCGAAAAAATACGCAGGCAAAATAATCCGGTCATAGCGCAAATCGGCAAACCGGCGGCAGCCGCGCTGCCCGCCGCCGGCATGCCGTCACGCGATCACGCCATCACGCGAACGGCACGGCCTCGAAGCCCGCCGCGAGCGCGTCGACGATCCGGTCGAGCTGCTCGCGCTGGATCACGAGCGGCGGCGACAGGATGATCTTCGTGCCGACCGGGCGCACCATCACGCCGTTTTCGCGCGCGACTTCCGCGACCGCGTTCGCATAGCCGGACAGCGGGTCGATCGGCTCGCGCGTGTCCTTGTTCGCGACGAGGTCGAGCGCGAGCATCAGCCCCTTGCCGCGCACCTCGCCGACCGCCGCGAAGCGTTCCGCGAACGGCTTCAGCGCTTCGAGCAGATACGCGCCCTGCTTCGCCGCGTTCGCCGGCAGGTCTTCCTTCACGACGATGTCGAGGCTCGCGATCGCGGCCGCGCAGGCGACCGGGTGGCCCGCATACGTGTAGCCGTGCATGATCGCGCCGCCGAAATCGGCGTTCGCCGCGAACGCGTCCTCGATCCGCGCGTTCACGACCGTCGCACCGAGCGGCACGTAGCCCGACGAAATCCCCTTCGCGAGACACATGATGTCCGGGCGCACGCCCCAGCCGCGGCTGCCGAACATGCTGCCGCTGCGGCCGAAGCCCGTGACGACTTCGTCGGCGATCAGCAGCACGCCGTAACGGTCGCACACCTCGCGCACGAGCGGCCAGTAGTTGGCCGGCGGCACGATCACGCCGCCCGCACCCTGGATCGGCTCCGCGATGAACGCGGCCACCGTGTCGGGGCTCTGGAACTGGATCTCGCGCTCCAGCATTTCCGCGCAGATCCGGCCGAGTTCCTCCGGATCCTGCGTGAACGGGTTGCGGTACAGCCACGGCGTCTCGACGTGGAAGCAGCCCGGCAGGTTCGGCTCGTAGTTGCGGCGGAACACCGTGTTGCCATTCACCGACGCACCGCCGAAGTGCGTGCCGTGATAGCCCTGCTTCAGCGAGATGAACTTGGTGCGGTCGGCCTGGCCGCGCACCTTCCAGTACTGGCGCGCGATCTTCAGCGCAGTCTCGATCGAATCGGAGCCGCCCGAGCTGAACAGCACGCGGCGCATGCCTTCCGGTTCGAGCAGGTCGATCACCTTCTTCGACAGCTCTTCCGCGCGCGGATGCGAAATGCCGTCGAACAGCTGGAAGTATTCGAGCTCGTCGAGCTGGCGCACGATCGCGTCCTTCACTTCCTGGCGGTTGTGGCCGACGTTCACGTTCCACAGGCCCGCGACGCCGTCGACGAGCTTGCGCCCCTCTTCATCGAATACATAGCAGCCGTCGCCGCGCACGATGCGGATCGGCTTGCGCTGCTTCATCTCGTTCGGGTGCACCATCGGATGCCAGAATTTCGCTTCGTTGTAGCTCATTGCAGTCTCCACTGTCGGATCGTTTGTACCGGAGTCGTTCGGGTTCCGGATTCGGGGGTCATGCCGCGCGTCAGTGCGCGATGCAGACGGATTTGGTTTCGGTGAAGCCTTCGATCGCGTACTGGCCGAATTCGCGGCCGATGCCCGATTGCTTGTAGCCGCCGAACGGCATCGACGGGTCGAGCGGGATATGGCAGTTCACCCACACGGTGCCGGCCTCGATCTGCGGCACGAGGTTCATCACGCGTTTCAGGTCGTTGCTCCAGATGCTCGCGGCGAGGCCGTACGGCGACGCGTTCGCGAGGCGCACCGCGTCGGCCGCATCGTCGAACGGCACGACGACGATCACCGGGCCGAACACTTCGTCGCGCACTATCGCGCTGTCCGGATGCGGATCGGCGATCACGGCCGGCTTCACGTAGTAGCCGGGCAGGTCGTCGGCCGGCGTGCCGCCCGCGAGGAACGTCAGGCCCGCGCGGCGCGCGCCTTCGATGTGCTGGACGACCTTGTCGCGATGGTGCGCGGAGACCAGCGGGTTGATCTGCGCGGTCGTGTCGAGACCTGCGCCGAGCTTCATCGACTGCGCGACGCCCGCAAGACCGTCGGCGAGCTGCGCGAACTTGCTGCGGTGCACATAGATGCGCGACGCGGCCGCGCACACCTGCCCCTGGTTGAAGAACGCGCCGGCGGCAACGCCGTCGAGCGCCTGTGAAACGTCGATGTCGTCGAGCATCACGATCGGGTTCTTGCCGCCGAGCTCCAGCGAGAAGCGCGTCATGTTCTGCACGGCTGCCGCGCCGACCAGCTTGCCGGTCGCGGTCGAGCCCGTGAACGAGATCTTCGCGATCGACGGGTGGCTCGCGAGCGCGGCGCCGCACACGCGGCCGCCGGTGACGACGTTGAACACGCCGGGCGGCACGCCGGCTTCGAGCGCGAGTTCGGCCAGGCGCAGCGCGGTGAGCGGCGTTTCCGGCGACGGCTTCAGCACCATCGTGCAGCCGGCCGCGAGCGCGGGAATCAGCTTCCACACGGCGATCATCAACGGGAAATTCCACGGCACGATCGCGGCGACCACGCCGACCGGCTCCTTGCGCGTATAGGCCGTATAGCGTGCGCCGGGCGGGAACGGGATCGACACGTCGAGCGTCTGGCCGGTGATCTTGGTCGCCCAGCCGGCCATGTAGCGCACGTATTCGACGCTCGCGCCGACCTCGATCGCGCGCGACACGTGAATCGACTTGCCCTGGTTCAGCGTTTCGAGCTGCGCGAGCGTTTCGGCGTCGCGCTCGATCAGGTCGGCCAGTTTCAGCAGGATGCGTTCGCGGTCGGCCGGGCGCAGGCCGCTCCACACACGGGTGTCGAATGCGTGCTTCGCGCTGGCGACCGCGCGGTCGACGTCGCGTTCGTCGGCGTCCGCGACCGTCGCAAGCCGCTCGCCCGTCGCGGGGTCGTACACGTCGAGCCGCGCGGCCGCGTGTGCGGGCTGCATTTCACCGTCGATGAAGAGGCCGAAGTCGCGCGCAACGAAGGTGCGCACGGTGTCGCTGACGGCGACGAAATTCGTGGTGCTCATGGGCGTCTCGATGATTGTCGTGGCTGGACCGCATGCGCACGGGCACGCGGGCGTCGTTCCACTGTATCGACGAGGGTTCGCGCCCGGTGAGCGCAAATTGGCAGCGCGTGGGCGCTGGGGGGCGGGTTCGAACCGCGCGGGAGGGCTGGCGGTCGACGCGAACGGCCGGCCCGGGAGCGACGCCGGTCAGCCGCTGACGCTCATGCAGCCCGCCGGCGCAACCAGTTCGTTTTCCTTCGCACTCCCGGATGTAAACAGGCAAAAGCTGGCGCCGAGGTCGCTTTCGAATTCCATCAGGAAGTCCAGTCGACCGTCGCGATCGAGGTCGCCCGCCCAGACCAGCGATGCGCTGAACGGCGGCGAGCTGCCGCCAAAGTCATGCAGGACCGACCGCTTGCCGTCGCCTTCGGCAATCACCGCACCGGATACCGTGTGGCGCAGTGCGTACCGGCGGCCGTGAAAACCGAAGCGCAGCGGGCCGGCGCCCGGTTCGATCGCCTTTCCGTTTTTCGGGAACGTCAGGTTCGCCGCGTCGACCTTGCCCGACCTGAGCGACTTGCAACGGAACAGCGCCACGGCTTTTCCGAGGTTTGACTGGATGTCGACGATGTCGCCGCCCGGTTCCGATGGTTCGAACCGGACGCTTGCCGGCGCGAGCTTCCAGCGGTTCCCGACCGGTATCAGCCCGAGCCACCCGCCACCAGCATGGTCACCGGCCTCACCGACGTCGTCCGGCGCAACCCGGGTCGGTTGCAACACGAGGCAAGGATCGGGTTCACTCTCTTGCGCGAACGCCGTCGAGGCCGCGGAGGCCCCCAGCAACACGAGCAGCACGGCCAGCAGCGCTTTGGTATTCATGAATCGGCGATCGCGAAGGTTCGAATTCCGGACCGCAATTATCCGACGAATTACAGGAACAGCGCCCCGACCAGTTCCGTGCGGTTCGACACGCCGAGCTTGCGGTACATGCGCATCAAGTGCGTCTTGACGGTCGGCTGGCCGAGCGCGAGATCGCGGGCGATCTCCTTGTTCGAAAGGCCGTCGCGCACGAGGCGCGCGACCTGCTCCTCGCGGTAGGTCAGCCGCTCCTCGCAGCCGATCCGGTGGATCCCGCTCCGCACACGCAGCAGCGGGCTCAGCGCGGCTTCGGCCACGGGCTGCAGCCGCGCGAGCGCATCGATCTCGCCGGGCGCGAACCGCCCGGCCCTGCTGTTGCCGGCCGCACCGTCGCGCGTTTCACCCGCCCCGAAGCGCAGCAACGAGAACGCACCGACCGTCCGGCCCGCGTCGCGCAGCCAGATCTCGACGACGTCGGCCACGTCGTGCCGTCGCAGGAAACGGGTCCAGTACGCGGATGCGTCGCGTCTTTCGTCAGGCAATTGGGACGCGAGCGTGACGACCGCGCGTTCGCCTGCCGCGCAGCGCGACGGATGCAGCGGGTCGAGCATCCGGTAGCGCGCGACATAGGTGCGATGCATCGATTCCGGCATCCCGAACAGCTCGAAATCGGCCGGTTCGCCGCTCTGGTCGAGCCGGTAGAACACGATCGCGGACGGGCTCGCAAACGCGTCGAACGCGTCCACGCACGCGCGCAGTGCACGTGACCAGTCGGCGGCGGCCGGATCGGCGGGAACGGATGGGGTCGGCATGGTGGGATCGGCTGGCGAGCGAACGCATCGAAGATCGAAGTTCGGGCCAGCCTACCGGCGCCGAAAAGCGCCGGTGAGCACAAATCGGCAAATCGTCCCGGCCCGGCCGGCATGGCGGGTTCGACCGGGACGAGGTAGGCGCGCGACGGGTCGCGCCGCTTTCAGCGTGCGTTCGCGGCGAACGTGTCGCAGGCGCTCAGCTCGCCCGATTCCATCCCGCGCTTCAGCCAGTACACGCGCTGGTCGCTGGTGCCGTGCGTGAAGCTTTCCGGCACCACGTAGCCCTGCCCTTGCTGCTGCAGCCGGTCGTCGCCGATCGCAGCGGCCGCCTTCAGCCCCTGCTCGAAATCGCCGGGTTCCATCAGCCGCTGGTTCGCACGCTGCGCGTTGTTCGCCCACACGCCGGCGAAGCAGTCGGCCTGCAGTTCCATCCGCACCGACAGTGCGTTCGAGTGCGCCTGGCTCGCTCGCCGGCGCGCGGCATCGACCTTGTCGGAAATGCCGAGCAGGTTCTGCACGTGATGGCCGACTTCGTGCGCGATCACGTAAGCCTGCGCGAAATCGCCGCCCGCGCCGAAGCGCTTGCGCAATTCGTCGTAGAAACCGAGATCGATATAAACCTTGCGGTCGCCCGGGCAGTAGAACGGCCCCATCGCCGTCTGGCCCGTGCCGCATGCGGTCGGCGTCGAGTTCGTGAACATCACGAGCGTCGGCGGCTGGTATTGCGCATGCAACTGGGTCGAGAAAATGCCCGTCCACGTGCGCTCGATATTGCCGAGTACCTTGCGCGTGAACACCGCGCCCGGTTCGTTCGCCGCCGCACCCTGCCGCTGGCCCGGCGCGGGCTGCGCCTGCTGCTGGCGGCCCTGCAGCGCCGATGCGCCTTCGAGTATCACGCGCGGGTCGATCCCGAAGAAATACGACGCGGCGAACGCAACCACGATCGTGCCGATGCCGATCGTCGCGCCGCGCCCACCGCCGAACCCGCCGGCGCCGCGTCGATCCTCGACGTTCGTGCTTTCCCTTTCGTCGTCCAGCCTCATAGCCGGCCCTCCCTGTTCTTGTCGATGGTCCGGCGCGCGAGCGCGCCACCGGGCGATAAGTTGTCGTGGCACGATCCTCGGCCGATGCAGTGCGCGCGTGGGGTGCGC
>NZ_JAAGPG010000425.1:0-7243 GCF_017104665.1 Burkholderia sp. Se-20378
TCGGCCTGTGGCTGGCTTGCGACGGGTGCTAGTTCGTCGGCGACGCGGGCGGGCCGCGACAGATAGGTCGCCGCGAGGCCGACGGCGATCAGTGCGACGAGCGCGCTGCCGACGTAGACAGGCAGACGGTGGTTGCGCGATCCGGCGGGTGCCTGGCCGCGTTGGGCGCCGGTTGGCACGGATGCGCCGCCGGATGACGAATCCGAAGCCGATGCCGGTGCGGCACGATGCGGTGCGGTCGAACCGGCAGTGCCGGCAGCCGCGGACGCGTTCGCGTTCCCGGAACCTGCTTCCCCACGCGCACCGATGTCGGTGTCGGTCATTGCGGATCGGGTACCGGCTTCGTCGTGTGTGTTGGTTCGTGCAGCGGGTGCTTCTTTCGCGCGTTCGACGTTTCTGTTCGGCGCGTCGGGTTCGACCGGCTTTTCAACCGGTTGCGCCCCATGCGATGCAGATGCTGCGAGCGAACCCGCAGCCGCAACGGCGGCACTTTGCGCGATCGTTTTGGACGTCGAAGGTGCATCCGTCTCCGGCTTGGCGCCGGACACGCCAGACGATGCGGATGCGGATGCCGTGTCCATAGGCGTAGACCCATGTCCCGCGCCAGCGGGCGTCGATGCCCGCTCATCCCCCGCAGCGTTGCCAGAAGCGGTCCCGCCCGCGCCGATCGAAGCCCCGGCGACACCCGACGCAGTACCGGACCCGGCCGAAGCTTCACGCTTCCCTTCCCCACTCCTGCCCGCATCACCCACCGGCGGCACGACCGCCGCGCCATACCCGCCACCCGCCCCGACGTCCCGCAACCCGAGCTCCGCCGCGAACGCCGCGACCGATTCCGGCCGATCCGGAATCCGCAACTGCAGCGCATGATCGACCGCCGCGAGAAATGCCGGGCTGTACACCTCGCCGGCCGGCAGGTCGCGCGACGCGAGCGGCCGGTACGTGTCCTTGATGCTGCGCACGACGGCTGCGGGCGGCAGCTCGCCGGTGATCATCGCGTGCATCACCGCGCCGAGCGCATAGAGGTCCGTCCACGGCCCCTGGCTGAACGCGGGGTCGTCGGTGTACTGCTCGATCGGCGCATACCCGGGCTTGATCATCATCGCGCCGTCGTCGACCAGATCGCCGATCCGTTTGCGCGCCGCGCCGAAGTCGAGCAGGATCGCGCTGCCGTTCGGGCGGATCAGCACGTTGTCGAGCGCAACATCGCGATGGAAGCACTGCGCGCGGTGCAGCGTGTCGAGCGCGCCGAGCAGCGCGCCGACGATATGGCGCAACTGCGTCTCGCTGATCCGCATCCCGCCGTCGAGCAGCTGCTTGAGCGTGCGCCCTTCGTAGAACGGCATCACCATGTACGCGGTGCCGTGGCTTTCCCAGAAATGCAGGACCTTGACGAGCCCCGGGTGGTCGAATTGCGCGAGCAGGCGCGCTTCGTTGAGGAACGCGCCGCGCCCGGCGTCGAACGCCTGCGCGAACCGCTCGGAGCGCAGCGACACCGTATAGTCGCCGCCGCGCGTGGCCAGCATCGACGGCATGTACTCCTTGATCGCGACCGCGCGCCGCAACGTGCGGTCGAACGCGCGATAGACGATCCCGAAGCCGCCGATGCCCAGCACCTCGTCGAGCTGCAGTTCGCCCAGGCGATGGCCGAGCGGCAGCGGCCGCACCGTGAATTCGGATGCGTCGCCGCGTGTCGCCGTGTCGTGCTCGTTGTCTCTCGATCCAGCGTCCTTCATCTCCACCACCTCTCGAAACCGCGTCCTGTCCGCCCGCCGCGCCCGGCGGCCCGCCGCCCTTCAGCCGGGCCGCTAGCTGCCGCCGAACAGCGTCAGGAACAGCGCGTTGTCGGGCGTGCCCGTATGCGCATGCGTGCGCAGCGGCGATCCGTCCGCGCGGTTGGTCCACCAGAAACTGGTGCCGCCGTGCGGATCGAAGTAACCGGACAGCCCCGGCCACGCGGCCGGGGCCGGCCGTTCCGGCGGCGGCGCCGGCATGCCGTCGACGATGTCGGCGTACGTGTCGTCGCCCTGTGTGAGCCGCACGCGCTCCAGCATCTGCTCGAGATCGCCCGGCGCGCGTGCATGGCGGATCGCGTCGAGCAGCGCCTGGCCGACCTGCCAGTAGAACGTGTCGGCGGCGTCCGGCAGCCCGTTCCAGTAATCGGCCGCGCGCATCGGCAGCGTGACGATCACCGGGTAGTAGCGCCCCACGCGGTCGCAGCTCGGCGCGAGGCAGCCCGGCTGGATGCACGACGCACCGGCGCCCGCCGGAATCAGGAAATTCCAGACCGGCGCGACCGTGTAGTGGCGCTCGATCTCGTCCGCGCCGCGCTGGCGCATCGCGGCCATTCCCTGCTGGAGCCAGCGCTCCCACCACAGCGCGAGCGCATGCGGCAGCCGGCTGTTCACGAAGTCGCCGGCGCCGGGAATCTTCCCGTACCAGGCCGGCGCATCGCCGTCGGTACGCGTGAACGGCGGTGTCGGGCTCATGGCTTCGGAGGGCATGTAAAGGACTCCATCTGGGGCAGCCTGAACGGGTTGCGGACACTGCCCGCATTCACTTGCAGCACGATCGGTTTGCCGTCGACCGTGAACCGCGCAATCATCTGGTCCGAGCCGCGCCCGGCCGACACGGCCGCGCGGTCGAACAGCCGGTGCAGCGCCCACGGCCCGTCGGTCGAGAAGCCGTCGGTCGCACCGGCCTGTCCGGACACCTGCAGCCGCACCTGGTTGCTGCCGCGCGGGCCCGGCCAGTCCACCGCGCTCTGCACGAGCGGGCCGTGTGCGTAGCGGACGATCTGCCCGTCGACGTCGAGCACCATCTCCGTGATCGACGGGTCCATTTCGAGCGGCTGGATCTGCACCTTCAGCTGTGCGGTGCGCGCCCCGCCGCCGAAATAGACGTCGCGGATCACCGCCGCCTTCTCGAACGAAGCAAGCATCGCGGCGGCCGACGGATCGGCGTCCGCATTGCGGTTCGCGAAGCGCCACGGATGCGACGTCGTATCGACGATCGACTGCAGGTTCTTCTGGAAGAAGTCGTCCATCAGGCCGCCGGGCGCGAACATCTGCGCGAAATCCGCCGGCGCGACGTCGCGCGACGAGCCGCGCGCGAACGGATAGCGGCCCGCGATCGCCTGCCGGCAGAAGTCGCCGACGTTCGCACCGGCCCGCGTCGCGACGCTGCGCTGCTCGACGGTCGCGACGCTGCCGTTCGCGACGTTCGACAGGTCGTCGAGCACTTCGCGGAACGGGGTCGGCAGGCGGCCGGCCTGGGCGCGCAGCTTGGCAGGCGCATCGGACGGCGGCGGTTGCGCGCCGCTCCTCAGTGCGTCGTCGGTGGCCGTCAGGTACGTGTACAGCGCGTCGATCGACTTCAACACCTCGTTGAACGCCTGCGCCTGGTCGCCGCTGCCCGGCGCGAACGCGCGCAGCCCGGCGAAGTGGCTGTCGACGATCTGCTCGGCGCTCGCGGGTGCCGCCGCGGACGCGCTCGACGCGCTCCCCTGGCCCGCGAAGATCTGCGACAGCGAGCTGCGCGCCTCGTCGACCTTGTCCTGCGCACGCGCCGCGAGATTGCGCGCCCCGCCCGGCGCATCGCCGAGCGCGGTGTCGCGTGCGAGCGCAACCATCAGCCGCGTGAGCGGCGAATCGGCGGACGACAGCGCGCGCGCCACCTGGATGCTTTGCGCGAGCGTCGCGGTGCGCTGCAGCTTGATGTCGGCGAGATAGTCGTCCCAGATCTTCAGGTAGTCGTTCAGGTAAAGCTGGCGGATATCGCGCGCCCACGCGGCCGCGTCGTTCGGCCCGGGAATCTCGGACAGCCCGAGGTTCAGCACCCACACTTCCTCGCGGCCGTAGGCTTCGACCTCGCCGGCCAGGCGCGGCGCGAACACGTTGCGATAGCCGTTGCGCGTATAGAGCCCCGGCACGCCTTCCGACAGCGGCTTGCCGCTCTGGCGGCGGAACACCAGCGATGCGTCGGGGCCGACCGCGCGCGCGACGCTGAAGTCGAACGCGGAAGTGGCCGGCCGCAGCGTGAGCGTGAGCTGCCGGTACAGCCGCTGCGAGAACGGCACCTGCCGCAGCCGGTCGCGCACGTCGGCCACGAGCCGTTCGTTCATCGGATACGGCGACACCGCGACACGGTTGCCGAACAGCGCGGCGAGATGCGCGCGCAGCGCGCTGCGTTCGGCCGGCGAGAAATCGGGCGGCAGTGCGCGTTCCATTTCGAGGTCGACGACGGCCTGCACGAACGCGGGATCGTAGTGCGCGCTGTCGTACAGCATCAGGTACGCCTTCAGCGCCGCATACGCGTATTCGGTCTCGTCGGGCCGCGCGTCGCGCAGCGCGGCCTCCATCCGGCTCGCGGCGATCGGCAGCAGCACGTCTTCGAGCGCGCGCCGGTACACGGCGTCGACGGCCTCGTCGATCTTCTCGCCCTGGAACAGCCCCCACCGATACGCGAGCGGCGGATGCTGCAGGTCGACGCCGCCCGCATTCGCGAGGTTGCCGAGCGCGTCGAGCACGGGCAGCAGGCGGGCGACGTCGGCTGCATCGGAGAATTTCGCCCCGGCGATCTGCGCATCGACGGCCGGCACGCGCGCGGCGATCTGGTCGAGATACGCGCGATTGTTCGAATAGCTGCGCAGCCACGCGACCAGCACGGCCACGCACACCAGCGCGAGCAGCACGTAGCCGGCGATCTGCAGCACGCGTCGCTTCTGATGCCAGCGCAGGTCGCTGCCGGCGAGCGCGGCTTCGCGGAAGATGTGTTCCTGCAGCAGCGACTTCAGGAAGAAGCTGCGCCCGGTCGAGCCGACCTGCGCGACCGGCGGCACGCCCTCGATCTTCAGGAAGCGCTTGATGCCGCTCATCACGCGATCGAACGCGGTGCCCTCCTGCGTGCCGCTCGTCAGGTACACGCCGCGCAGCATCGGCATCGGTTCGTAGCTCGACACCGAAAACACCTCGGCGACGAACTGGCCGAGCATGTCCTGCAAGTCGGCGATCTGCTGCGGCAGCAGGTACGTCATTTCGCGCTGGCGGGCGTCGGTCTGCGCGGCGAGCAGCTCGGGCAACCCGTCGTTCAGGCGCTGGTGCAGCAGCCGGTATTCACGGTCGAATGCCGCGCGCAGGTCGAAACCCGGCGCCTCGCTCTGTGCGAGCGGGAACGTGAAACCCCACACTTGCGCGCATTCGGTGCGGCCGTAGCTGCTGAAATACTCGGCGAAGCCCGCAAGCAGGTCGGCCTTCGTCACGAGCAGGTACACGGGAAAGCGGATGCCGAGCTGCGCGCGCAGTTCGAGCAGCCGCTTGCGCAGCACCATCGCGTGCTGCGTACGCTCGGCCTCCGACGCGCCGAGCAGGTCGGCGACGCTGATCGTCAGCATCGCGCCGTTCAGCGGCTGACGCGTGCGGTATTTCTTCAGCAGGTCGACGAAGCCCTTCCACTCGGCCTCGTCGAGCGCGCGATTGCCCTCGTGCGTCGTATAGCGGCCGGCCGTGTCGATCAGCACCGCGTCGTTCGTGAACCACCAGTCGCAATGCCGCGTGCCGCCCACGCCGCGAATCGCCGCGCGGCCGAACTGTTCGGCGAGCGGGAAACTGAGCCCGGAATTCACGAGCGCGGTGGTCTTGCCCGAACCCGGCGCGCCGATGAACACGTACCACGGCAGCTGATACAGATACTGGCGCGACATCCGGTCGAACCAGCGCGGCAGGCCGTGGCGCACGGTGTCGGCCTGTCCGAAGCGCACCTTCTTCAGCAACGAAGCGGCCTCGTCGAAGCGGCTGCGCAACTCGTCGAGCTGCGCCTTCGCCGGATCGTCGGCGGTGGCCGGCCCGGGCGCGGCCTCGCGCAACTGGTTCAGCAACTGCGCGTTGAGGCGGCCGGCGCGCCAGCTGCGCCACGCGACACGTGCGCCCCACGCGATGAACAGCACCGCGATCGTCAGCCCGCGCGCCCAGCCGCTTTCGAGCGGCCGGACCTCGGCGAACGCGAACAGCGGGCCCGCGAGCCACACGAAGCATGCGAGCACGACGAGACCGGCGAAGGTCCAGATCTCCCGCGACGGCAACGGCCGGACGAAACGCGCGACAGCCTGGTTCATGTCAGTTGGCTCCCTGCGTGGCGCTCGCGCCGACGGCGGCACTGCCGGGCGCCGGCAGCAACGTGATCTCGACGCGCCGGTTCAGCGCGCGGTTCGCGGGCGAATCGTTCGGTGCGACCGGATCGAGCGTGCCGCGCCCTTCTGCCGCGAGCCGCTCCGGATGGTCGAGCCGCGCGGCGATCATCCCGCGCACGGCTTCCGCGCGTTCGCGCGACAGGTCCCAGTTCGATGCGAAGCGCGCCGTATGCACGGGCGTGTCGTCGGTATAGCCGGTCACGCGCACGTTGCCGGGCACCTTGTTCAGCGCATCGGCCACCCGCGCGAGCACTGGCGCGTAGCGGTCGATCACCGACGTCGAGCCGGACTTGAACAACCCGTCGCCGCGCAACACGATCACGCTGCGATCGGCGTCGTCGCGCACCGAAACGAGGCCGGCCACGATCTCCGGCTCCAGGAACTTCGCGATGCGCGGCGCCGGCGCCGGGCGCGGCGGCGCCTGTGCGGGTTGCAGCTTCGGCACGTGCAGCGCGTCGATCGACGCGAACAGCCGATCCGAATGCCCGGCGAGCGCGATCCGCAGCCCGACGAACACGCCGAAGCCGATCAGCAGCGCGAGCGCCACGCATACCCACAGCGGCACGACGAACCGGCGCGCGACATCGCGCGTGACGACGTCGCGCCAGTGCGGCGACAGCGCCGGCTCGAATTCGCCGCGCACCGAACGGATCGTCAGCGCGAGCTGGTGGCGCAGCGCGTCGAGCTGCGCATGGCCGTTGTCGAGCACGCGATAGCGGCCCTCGAAGCCGAGCGCGAGACAGAAATACAGCAGTTCGAGCAGGTCGAGATGCTGGCGCGGCTGCTGCGACAGGCGTTCGAGCAGGTGAAAGAATTTCTCGCCGCCCCACGTTTCGTTGTGGAACGACACGAGTAGGCTGTGCGACGACCACACGCTGCCGCCCCACGGTGTCAGCGCGGCCGCCTCGTCGAGCGCCGTGCACAGACAGTAGCGCGCGCCGATGATCGCTTCCGACGGCACGCCGGCTTCCTGTGCCCGTGCCTCGAACTGCCGGATCTCGACCACCAGATGCTCGCGCAGCCACGCCGGATTCGGGTGATGGACGGTCGAGCGGA